>JAYUUO010000294.1:0-7205 GCA_043754515.1 Armatimonadota bacterium | reverse complement strand
GCGAATAGCATCTGGCATGCCGGGTAATAACTCGCGGGTGGTGCTGGAGCGATTCGCCCGTGCCCCAGGCAAGCACGCCGTGTTCCGCCGCCCACCGGTTTACCTCGCAACGTTCGCCGGGAAACAGGCAACTTCTCCGGCGCGCGAATGGTGCGGAATTGACTATCCCCGCCGTTGACACTGCTGTACGCGTACGAACCTATCATTACGGAATGGCCCGGGCCGCAATGAGCGATCACGGTATCATGCCACGCGATACATCCGGCCTCGTGCTTCCACAAGCGGTGCATAGACTGACGGTTTCCGCTTGATCACCCAACTTCAGGAACAGACTCCCCACCTTTTGCAATAGGCAACGGCAAAACTTCGCGATTGCCGTCCGGGAGAGCATCGGATCGAACACCGATTTGAAGCATGGGAGCGTTGCTTTACGGAAGACAAGGACCTTCTCGAGATCCGAAGGCGTTTTGGCGGAAGCCTTTCGCGCGGCAACGTGTTCGAACTCGGTGTCAAAGCAGAAGCAGATCCCACGTGTATACGGCAGTTCGCCATGGCGGTCATGATGTGGGGATACGGCACGGTCGGTTACGGCGCGACGCGAACGAGGAAGATGCTAGCGCATTCTCACGCGACCGACCGACTCACCGGGGGGGCAGAATTAGTCCAGTCGGGTAATCTTGCGGATGCCTGTTTGTATTTTCGCGACAGCGGTCGCGGCACTCTCAGCTGGTTCAGTTGGTCGTTCTTCACCAAGTATTTTTACTTTGTCGGTGCGGCTTCCGGCCTTCCCACGATGCCCTTGATCCTCGACGGTATCAACCGCGAAATTGGTGTGGCGGGCGGGATGCAACGGCTTGCCGATTTGGGGGATGCGGGCGCGGCCCGAGCGATGAAACTCTGGTGGTCAACGAACGATGTGCAGTGCGCGAAGGGTTACGCGCTCTATGTCGAACTGGTGAACCGCTGGGCACGTGATCTCGATTGCCGCCCGGACGCTATCGAGATGGCACTGTGGAAAAAACTGGACTTTTGATGTGTTGCACTGATGCGGCAATGTCGGCTGAATCTGGTCAGGCGCCTTCACCCGCTTACGGCCCCTTTCCGCGCGACAACAATTCCGCCCGCGTGTCGCGGCTCCCAGCCCAGCATCGCCTTCGCCTTGCGCAGGCTCATCCGCGCGTGCCCCGCGTCCCCGCTGATCATGAACGCCTCGAAGCCGCCGAACCGATGCGAAGCCACCGCTAGGCTACCACAAGCGCGCCTCATTCCTAACCACAAGCGCGAAGACTGGTCCGCGTGGCATTCGCGCCAGGTACCCGCCCGCGAGTGGGAACGGTTCGCCGACCGTGCCTCCGGCTGTACCCACCGTATCCGTGGCACCTTGTCCGGCGCGGGGTCACGGGGCCATCTCGAACCCGCCCGTCCGCGACAAAAACACGCACAGCGCGGCGAGATCCTGCGCCCGATCCCCGAGCGCGGCGGGCACCACGGTTAACTGTCCGGTCAGGCGTCGCCAGGCGTGACGGTCGAGCGATTCCCGCGTTCGTGGGAGGAGCAGGTCGCCCGCGTGAACCGCGAGCGTCCCGAGCACGATGCACTCTGGGTTCAGGAGCATGGCGAGCACCGCCAGGCCGCGCCCGAGTTTGTCGGCGGCGAGCGCGAACGCGGCGGACGCGGCGGGGTTCCCGGCACGCGCGGCGTCCGCGACGGCGGTGCCGGTTTGCTCGCCGACGTAGCCGCGCTCGACCGCGATTCGCACTATGGAGGGGCCGGACGCGTACGCCTCCAGACAACCGACAAGGCCGCACGAGCAGGCCCGCGCGTCATCCACCGTGTCCACGCACACGTGCCCGATTTCGCCGCCCGCCCCGAACTGCCCCCGGTGTAACCGCCCGCCCAGGATCAGGCCGGAGCCGATGCCGGTTCCGACGGTCAGGAACGCCATCGTACGCGTGCCGCGCCCCGCCCCGAAGCGCCACTCGGCGAGCGCGGTCGCGTCGGCGTCGTTCTCGACGAAAGCGGGGAGACCCAGCGCGTCGCCGATGATACGCGCGAGCGGCGTTCCTTCTTCAGGCCAGCCGGGCAGGTTCGGGGCAGGGTAGACGACGCCCCGTTCGGCGTCGGTCGGTGCCCCGGCGGAGATGCCGCAACCGAGAATAGTGTCGGACGTGGTCACCGGGGCGAGCACGCTCCGCGCGAGGGCGATTAACAGGGGGATGACCGCGTCCGCGCCGCCAGACGCGGGCGTCGGAGCCGACTCGCGGCGGCGGATCTTCCCGTCCGGCGTCATCAGGGTCGCCGCCGACTTCGTGCCGCCGAGGTCAATGCCGAGGATCAAGGACGGGACGTTCACGCCGCGACGCCGCTCGGGCCGGGCGCGTCAATATCCCCGCCGACCCACTGCGAAAGTCGGATCACCGGCTCCGGCACCCGCGCGCTCATCTGCAAAACTATCGTCGTGCCGTCCTCGCCGGTTTTTAGATACGCGGCATCCACGGACGAGAGCATTAAAAGCCAGCCCTGCCCCGCCGTACCCGCCGTCGAGTAGCCCTGTTTGAGCGTCGTTATCGGGAGCTTGTCGAGCGGGATGCCCCCCCCCTTGTCGGTGACCCATACCTGGATCGTCTCGCCGCTCCGATACGCTTCGACGACGCCGCCCCCCGCGTGCCGGAGCGCGTTCATCGCTGCCTCGTGCGTCGCGGTAACCAGCCCGTCGGCACGCTCCTCATTGAAACCCGCTTCGCCCGCGAGACGCAGGATCAGGCTCCGCGCCTTCCGCAGATCGGCGGCGGTCCCGGCGGTGACGCGGCTAGACTGATCATCCGCCTGGTCGGTCAGCCGTCCGGGTAGATCCTTCGCGTCGCGGCACAGGTGAAGCACGCCGCCCGTTGCGGCGTCGAGGATGTCGCGGAGCCACGCCTGTTGCTGGCGGACGAGCCGCTCCTGGGCGTTCATCGCGACCGGCGCGGTGATGGCGATGGGTATCAGGCGCGCCAGGCTCACCGCCGTCATAAACGAGACCACGGCGGTGAAGGCGCGTACCAGCCCGTTGATCCGGTACACCGGGTTCCAGAACATCAGCGCGTCGAAGAAGTGCGTGAAGCCGCAGGCGGTGATGAACAGGATGTAGAGCGTGAGCAGGAGCCAGGTCGCGGGCGGGATCACCAGTTTGTTGCCCAGGCCGCGGAACGCCCGGAACATGATCAGCGGGCTCCAGAGGTAGGACAGGAAAATCACGGCGTCGGAGGCGACGTGTAGCCAGATTAGCCCCGCGCCCCAATCGCCGCACAGCCGCCGCGGCATGAAGTCACTGCCGCTGAACAGTTTTTGCCAGAAGTCCACGCCACTCGCCTTTCCGCGCTCGGGTGTCGCGGCTCGGTGCCCGCGAGTCATCCGGTTTTGATGATACCGCGTGGTCGCGGCGGCGAAACCCGCTACCCCATCACCGGGCGGCGACGAACTGGCGCAACTGATTCAGCAGTTCGCGCGAGCGCGCCAGGGCGCGATCCGTCTCACTATCCACTTCCGCGAGGGGGCGTGGCGTTAGGGACGCGGGCCTGCCGCCCCCGCCGCGCCGCGTGGTGTCGAAGTCGTTCGTGAGCTTATACGCGCCTGGCCCGCGCAGGTTGCTCATATCGTCCGTGTCAAATATTGCCGTCATTTGTTTCGCCGAGTCGTTCCGTCATCCCAGATTATCGTGGGGGCGCGCCATCGGTTCGGCATCGAACGGCGCGGGATCCCACGGGTATGCGTACAAGACAACGCGCGGATTGGTTCTGTTTCACCGAAATTACGCGGATGCAGGGAACGGGTACTAATCTGGCGAATCGTGTCCTGTCATGAGTAGTTTCCAAACCACGCCTTCTTATCTCGGGACCCTGCCCGCGCTCGCGGATCTGCTCCCGAGCGGTCTGTCCGCGACCCACATCGGTGACATCCGACTGCTGGACTCGCTCCTCGCCGATGTTTTGCGCGAGCAGGAGGGCGACGGCTCACTCGCGCTGTTGCACGATCTGGTGGGCGCGGTCGCCGTCAGCGATGACCCGGCGACGCTGTTCACCCGCGTCCCCGCGCTGGCAGACCCTGCCCGTACCCTGCCGGTGCTACGGGCGTTCACCGTGCTCTTCCAACTCCTGAACACGGCGGAGCAGAAGGAGATCGTGCGCGCGAACCGGGCGCGGCAGGAGAAGACCGGCGGCGCGGCCCGGCCCGAGTCTCTGCGCGACGCGATAGGGCGTCTTAAAGACGCCGGGACCTCACCCGAGACGATGCGCGCCCTGATCCGGGAGATGGACATCTGCCCGACCCTGACCGCGCACCCGACCGAGGCGCGGCGGCGGGCGGTGCTCGACAAACTGGGCCGGGTCGCGCTCGCGCTCGCCGAACGGGACTCCCCGGCGGGCTTGACGCACCTCGATCAGCCGCTCTCGTACGGTCGGCGCGAGGCGGAGGCGGAACTCAAACGCGCCCTGACCGAGTTGTGGCAGACCGACGAACTGCGGGCGTCTCCCATCACGGTGCCGGAGGAGGCGCGCAACGCGCTCTATTTCTTCAAGCAGAGCATCCTGAACGTCACCGCGTGGCTCCATGCCGACTTGCGCGACGCGCTCGCGGAGTGCTACCCCGGCGAGTCGTTCGATCTGCCGCCGTTCCTGACGTTCCGCTCGTGGGTCGGCGGGGACCGGGACGGCAACCCGAATGTCACCGCCCCGGTGACCTGGCGGACCCTGCTCGAACACCGGCGTCTGGTGCTAGAGTGGTACCTGGCGGCGGTGGACACCCTGCGCCGCGAACTCACTATCGGCACCGTCCGGGTCGCGGCGGACGACCCGCTGTGGGCGTCCATTGAGGCGGATCGGGCCGCCGTTCCGCTCGCCGAGGCGCGGCAGAGCCGCTATTTCGCCGAGCCGTACGCGCTAAAGTTGCTGTTCATGCACGCCCGGCTGGAGGCAAACCTGCGCGCTTTGGCGCGGCTCGCCCGCCCCGACTCGGAGTATGACCTGCCCGACGCGGCGGACGACTACGCGTACCCGGACGCGGGCGCGTTTGTACGGGATGTCGCGCTGGTCGCGGACGCGCTGGGCCGCAACAAGGCGGCGAGTGTCGCCGGGGACGGGCGCGTTTTCGCCCTGCTCGCGCAGGCGCGCACATTCGGGTTTCACCTCGCCTCGCTCGATATTCGCCAGCACTCCGACGCGCACGCGCGGGCCATCGGCGAGATCCTGGTGGCGGCGGGGGTGCTGGCGGAAGGGGTTGTGTACGCCGATATGCCGGAGCCGGACAAGGTGGACCTGCTCACCCGCGAACTGCGCAACCCGCGCCCGCTACTCCCGCGCGACGCCGCCGCGTCGCTCAGCGAGAACACGCGCGAACTGCTCTCGGTGTTCGCGGTGATCCGCGCCGCGCGGCGCCAGCTGTCTCCCGAGGCGGTGAAGTGCTACATCATCTCCATGACGCACGGCGTTTCCGACATTCTGGAGCCTCTTCTGCTCGCCAAAGAGACCGGCCTCGCGGGCTGGGCGGGCGGCGTGTGGTCGTGCGAACTCGACATCGTACCGCTGTTCGAGACGATTGACGATCTGGCGGGGAGCTCGGATCTCATGCGCGGGCTGTTCGCGTCCGAGGCGTACGGGACGCAGGTGGCGGCGCGGGGGCACTTCCAGGAAATCATGCTCGGTTACTCGGATTCGAGCAAGGACGGCGGGTTTCTGGCGGCGAACTGGTCGCTCCACGACACGCAGACGCGCCTGTCGCAGGTCTGCCAGGAGCGCGGCATTACCCTGCGCTTCTTCCACGGGCGCGGCGGCACGGTCGGGCGCGGCGGGGGCCGGGCGAGCCGCGCGATCCTGTCGCAGGTGCCGGGCACGTTCGGCGGTAAGATCCGCTTCACGGAGCAGGGCGAGGTGATCTCGTTCCGGTACGGTCTGCCGCCGCTCGCGCACCGGCACCTGGAACAGATAATCGGGGCGACGCTGCTGGCGTCCGCGCCCGTGTCGGTGTCCGGCGGCACCAAGGAAGAGGCCGGCTGGCAGGATGTCGCGCGAGACATGGCGGCGGAGTCGCGGCGCGTGTACCGGGCGATGGCGCACGAGGATGAGGAGTTCTGGGTCTTCTTCGCGCGGGCGACGCCGATCAAGCATATCTCGCGGTTGCCGATCGCGTCGCGCCCCGTGTCTCGCTCGGGTAGCACGCTGGCGTCGGTGGACGATCTGCGGGCGATACCCTGGGTGTTTTCCTGGATTCAATCGCGCTATATCGTCCCCGGCTGGTACGGCCTGGGTTCCGCGCTGGAGAGTTTCCTCGGCAGGGAGGGGGCGTACGACGCGGCGCGAGTGGCGACCCTGCGGACGTTCTACCGCGAGTGGCTGTTCTTCCGCACGGTGATTGACAACGCGCAACTCGAACTGGTGCGCGCCGACCTGCGGACCGCCGCCTACTACGCGAAGCGGTGCCCGGACCCCATCGGGTCGAAGTTCCACCGGCTGCTGTCGTCCGAACACGCCCGCACGGTACGCGCCGTGGAGACGGTGACGGGGGGCGCGCTGCTCGCGCACGCGCCGGTGGTACGGGCGACGGTAGGTCTGCGCAACCCGGCGGTGCTACCGCTATCTGTATTGCAGGTCGCGCTAATGAACGCGCACGACACGTACATCACTGGGTCGGGGGACGAGGCGGGGGAGCACTCGCCGTGGAAGGAGGCGATTCTGCTCTCGATCACGGGGGTGGCGGCGGCGATGCAGAGCACGGGGTAAGCGCGTGGCGGTGTTCATGATCGCTACTTCACGAGCTTGTACGGCGAGTGTGATCTCGCCCTGCGCGAGATGCCCGAAGAGGCCCGCAAGCACTTCGAGGCAGCGCGTGTACTTCTTCCCGTCACCTCGCCTTCATACGGCCGTGCCGCTTACAATCGCGCCTTCGCGATCTACTTCAATGCCGAGTATAGTAGGACGGCGGGGGCGTTCCATACCCTTTTGCACCACGACAAGCCCGCTCTGCGCGGCTTCCCCCGAAAAGCGGCGGCGTTCTGGCTCCGGCACGCGGGCGGATGCGCGGCGAGACACGACGCGCTGGCGAGTCTGAACATTCCACGCCCCCGTAAAATAGACGTAACTATTCAGGCATTGCACTCGATCCTCCTCCAAGGTAAAGTCTTATCCATAGCATGACCGAAGCCGAAGCCCGCGCTCTATATCGTCAGGGAGAGG
>JAYUUO010000293.1:0-7238 GCA_043754515.1 Armatimonadota bacterium | reverse complement strand
GTGATCGGTGGCCACGACAACGCCGCGTTCTTTATCGGCTCGCCGCGCCTGTACGCCCTGATGAGCGACCCGCGCTTCGTCAAGCTCGGCGACATCGCCGACGTCAAAGTGGGTTTGCAGACCGGCGATAACGGGTTTTACCTGCGCAAGACGGAGGGCGTGCGCGGCTCTTATCGCCTTCTTAAAGAAGGCGATCTCCTCACGCCCGAGGAGATCGCCATGCTGACCGAGGAGGAGAAACGAAACGGGGTGGATCCGGCGCGATACGGCGGCAGGTGTTTCGTGCCGTATGACAAGGGGGGTGAGTCGGAAGCGGGGGACGGTTGGCTCCCCAATTACCACGTCCCGACCGGCTACTTCATTGACTGGAGCGAGGCGTCCGTGGAGAGGCTACGCACTGCGACGGTTGCGGAGTGCAAAACGCGGCGAGGCGAAGTCGCCCAAATTATGCGAAGTGACTACAACCAACGGGCTGCCGTTATCAGAAACCCGGATAGGTATTTTTCACAAGGACTGACCTACTCACGAGCCGGAATGTATGCTCCAACATATCGCATTGGGAGCGAGAGCGTGTTCGATGATAAGAGTACTGGCATCTTCCCCGAAGATATAAACACGCTATTTTTGCTCGCCGTCTGCTCTTCGACGTTTGCACGCGCCATCTTCAAAACGTACTTGTGTCATACGGTTCAAGCCGAGTTGGAAGCGTTAATGAAGTTGCCTGTACCCCGTGCCGCGCTTGTCAGAGAGGAGGCCATCAAGCTACACAATGCCGAGGACTACTCCCTCGACACTGCGGAAATAGTCCGATGCCTGGAAGAACTGGTCGCGTCCGTGATCGAGAAGCAGAAGTCCGACCCGCGCTATCCCTACCATCTGCACGAGCAGCGCGAGATTGACGCCCTCGTTTACCGCCTCTACGACCTGTCGCCGGAAGATGTGCGCGAGATCGAACTCTGGTATTGCCGCCGCTACGGGCGGTTGGCGGAGGCGCAGGGCTTCACCGACGACGTGCGAACACGCCACGCCGACTTCCTCAAACACGCCAACCGGATCGCCGCGCTTCCGCCCGAACACTGGCACGCGCATCCGCTCCGCGCCCGGTTCGCCCGCCTCGAAGATGAAACGACCGAGTTCAAGGCGACGATTGATAAGACCCGCGACCCGAACGCTCGCGATGTATTAGCGCAGGAAATCGGCGCGTTTCTCAACACGCGCGGCGGCTCGGTATTCATCGGGGTGAACGACGACAGCACGGTGTGCGGTATCGAAGCAGATCTCGCGTCGCTACAAAAAGGGAGGGATGAGTACGAGCGCACGGCGCGGCAACACCTGTCCGAAAAACTTACGCCATCCCCGTTGAACGGGGTCTCGGTAACCTTTCACGATCTGCCCGAAGGCGCGGTGTGCGAGGTGGCCGTGGACGCCACGCCGCTTGAAACGATCACGTCTACTAAAGATGGCGCGGTGCGTATCCGCGTCGGCGGCGGCATGGTGAAACTCGAAGGGGCTCGTCTGTTGGAGTGGGAAAAAGCACGCCGCCTCGCCGCTGAGTTGCTTGCACGCGGGCGGAACTCCCGTCTCCCGGCTTTAGAGCAAAGATAGGCACTTCGCCCTAGGTGTAAGGCGGGATAAAAAGGGAATATAGAACAGGAGAACACCCCATGCTGTCATTACCCTCTTTCCCGACCTGGGGACACAAGAACACGGATCTTTCGGAAACGCGGGTGTTCGAGACTGGCAAGCATAAGATCGTGTACGAGACGACCGGGACCGGCCCCCCGCTCCTGCTGGTCCACGGGCTTTCCGGCTCGGGGCGGTGGTGGAAGAATAACCTGCCCGCGCTCGCGAAGGAGTACACCTGCCACGTTCTAGATTTGGTCGGCTACGGCGGCAACCGGGCCATGCTCCCGGTACGGCTCGAAGGCGCGGCGGAAGCCATTGCGACCTACATCGCCTCCGAACTTCCGGAGGGCAGGGCGCATCTGCTGGGTCACTCGATGGGCGGTCACATCTGCTCGTACGTCGCGGCGCGGTACCCGGAGCGGGTGGACAATCTCGTGCTGGTCGCGGCGAGCGGTCTGGTGCGATCCAACCTCGTGCGGATGGCGTTGCGGCTCCCGCTCGCGGGCTACTACTCGCCGGTTGATTTCTTGCCGACCCTCGCCGTGGACGCGCTCCGCGCCGGACCCGTGAACCTGCTCCTTTCAACACTCGACATCCTCGGGAGCGACACGACCGAGACGCTGGGACTGATTCGAGTCCCTACCCTGCTGATATTCGGGGAGCGGGACAATCTGGTACCGCCCGCCATCGGCGAGGCGATGAACAAACTGATCCCCGGCTCCCGGCTGGAAGTGATCGAGGGCGCGGGACACGTCCTGATGTGGGACTACCCGAAGACATTCAACCGGATGGTGCTGGACTTCCTGTACGCGAGCGGTGCCGCCGTGACAGCACCCGATTCGGCGGGAGCGTCCGCGTCGGCGGCGGTGTAAGAATCCGCCCGTCTCTCCCCTCAGCGGATATCGCGCGTCGGCGACAGGCCCGCCGCTTCGGACACCTCCCGAGCCAGCGTTGCCCAGTCGTGCGCATCACGCCCCTTCGCCCGTGCCGCCGTTAGTTGCGCGTGGAGCACGCCCACGAACGGGAGCGGTGTCAGCGTCTCGTCGGCGAGCGTCTGCGCGAGCGTGACGTCCTTCAAGCCGAGCGGCAGAGTGAAGCCCGCCGGCTCGTACTGTTCGGCGGCGATCATCTTGCCATAGTTCTGGTAAACCGGCGCGGCGAAAACCGTCTGCGTCAGGAACTCGAAAACGCCCTGCCGCGAGACGCCCGATCTTTCCGCGAGCGTGAACGCCTCCCCCATCGCTTCAATGGCGGCGGCGATCATGTAGTTGCCGCACACCTTGACCACGTGCGCGGCGTCGGGCGCGTCGCCGAAATCCTGCGTCGAGCGGGAGAGCAGCGCGAGGAGCGGCTTGACGCGTTCCCGAACCGCCGCCGTCCCGCCCGAGAGCGTCATCCATAGTTGCCCCGCCTCGGCGACGGGCGGACGTCCGTAAACCGGCGCGGCGACGTAATGCTGGTCGTGCAGATCGTGCAACCGGGCGAGGTGACGGGCGAGAGCGGGCGAGATCGTGGAGCAGGAGATATGGACGCCGTCTGTGGCGAGCGTGTGCAACAGGCCGTCCTCGCCGATGGTCGCCGCCTCCACCGCCGCGTCATCGGCGAGCATCGAGAACACAACGGCCGCGCCCTCGGCGACCATGGCGGGCGACTCGCAAACCGTCGCCCCGAGCGCGGCGAGCGGCGCGGCTTTAGCGGCGGTGCGGTTATAAACGCGGAGCGGATGTCCGGCGCGGAGCAGGTTCGCCGCCATCGGCAAGCCCATCGCGCCCAGTCCGACGAAGCCCAGCGAAGGCAATGTGTCACTCATGGCGTAAGCATACCCCGACTCAGGCGGTAAACTACGGGCTATGGCAACACGAATCGTACCGGCGGCGGAAGGAATGGAGGAGGCGGTGGCGCGTCTGCGCAGCGGGAGGCTGGTAGCATTCCCGACGGAGACGGTCTACGGCCTCGGCGCGAACGCCCGCGACCCCGACGCGGTGGCGCGGATCTTCGCCGCGAAAGGCCGACCCGCCAGTAATCCGCTGATCGTCCACGTGGCGGATGTCGGCGCGGCACGTTTCCTTACCGCCGACTGGACGCCCCTCGCGGACGAACTCGCCGCGATGTACTGGCCCGGCGCGATCACGCTGGTGGTACGCAAGACGGACGCTACCCCAGCGATCGTGACGGCGGGGGGAGCCACGGTCGGCTTGCGCGTGCCCGATCACCCGGTCGCGCTCGAACTGCTCCGGTTAAGCGGCGTGCCCATCGCCGCGCCGTCCGCGAACCGTTCGGAGGAGGTGTCGCCTACCACCGCCCGGCACGTCGCCGATTCGCTCGGCGCGTACGTGGACGACCTGCTGATTTTAGACGGCGGCGCGTGCGCGGTCGGCATCGAGTCCACCGTTATAGACGCGACCGGCACCGAGGCGCGGGTGCTACGTCCGGGGATGGTGTCGGTGATGCACGAGTCAGCCGTGGCCGGGGAAAACGCGGAGAACATCGCCCGTTCCCCCGGTCAAATGGCGCGCCATTACGCGCCCGGCGTGCCGACACTTCTGCTAACCGCGAAGCGAATCCGCAAAGACCGGAGACCCGGCGACGGCGTCATCGGTCGCGTCGTGGTCGGAGCCGCCGCCGCGCCGCCCGCGCCAGACGTCCTACTACTGCCCGCCGATCCGCGTGGCTACGCGGCGCAACTCTACGCGGCGTTGCGGACGCTGGAAACAGCGGGCGTGGCGCGGATTCTGATCGAGGAGCCACCGAAGGGTGGCCGCTGGAATGCGATTCACGACCGCCTGCGCCGCGCCGCGACGCCAAAAAGCGATGTAGAATAAGGGTCGTATGACACAACAATCCGTGGTTATTGTCGGGGGCGGGGCGGCGGGCATGATCGCCGCGTACCGCGCGGCGGAGTTGGGCGCGAACGTCCTTCTGCTGGAGAAGAAGGGGCGGCTCGGGACGAAGATCCTGATCTCGGGCGGCGGGAAGTGCAACGTCGCGCACGCGGGGGAGATGGAAACCGTGCGCGCGAAGTTCCGGCAGAACGAGGCGCGGTTCCTGCGCCCGTCGTTCTACCGCTTTACCAATGAGCAGTTCGTCTCAATGCTGACGGCGAAGGGCATGGAAACGTACACGCGCCCCGACGGGCGGATATTCCCCGTGTCGCCGTTCGACGCCAAGGATGTTGTATCGGTTTTGGAGAAGCACCTGTGCGACGTCGGCGTGCGCGTCCAGCTCGACGCCGCGGTCGCCTCCGTGTCGGTCGAGGACGGCGCGATCACGGGCGTGACGCTGGAATCCGGCAAGCGTATCGAGACGCGGCGTCTGATCGTCGCCACAGGCGGCTCGTCGTTCCCGGCGACCGGCACCACCGGCGACGGCTGGCGGTGGATGGAAACGCTCGGGCATACGCTGGTGCCCCTCCGCGCGGCACTCGCCCCACTCTACCTGGATCCGACACCGCCCGAGGAGTGGTCGGGGGTGGCACTCCGCGATTGCGTGTTACGGGCGCGGGGGATAAACGCCGACGGGTCACCCGGAAAAGAGCGGATGCGCTGGCGCGGAGACCTGCTCTGGACGCACAAAGGCGTCTCCGGACCCGTCGCGCTCGGCGTGTCGCGCGAGATCGCCGAAGCGATTCCCGCCGAGAGCGTTGTGGAAGCCGACTTCCTGCCCGACGAGCCGTTCGAGCAACTAACGGAGCGGCTACTCGCGCACACGCGGGCGCACCCGCGCCGTGCCGTGTCGGACTTCCTGGACACCGAGTCCGCCGTGCCGAATCGGCTAACGCGCCCTCTGTTCGAGTCGGCGGGCGTTGACATAGCGACGAAGGGCGCGTATCTCGGCGCGAAGGAGCGGAACCGACTCGCAAGCGCGCTCAAAGGCTGGCGTCTGGGGCGGGTGCGTAGCGTGCCGCTGGAGCGGGGCGAAGTGGTCGCGGGCGGCGTGTCGCTGGACGAGGTAGACCCGCAAACCATGCGCTCCCGCAAACTGCGCGGGCTGTACCTGTGCGGCGAGATACTCGACATCGCGGGTCCGGTCGGCGGCTACAACCTGCAAGCCGCCTGGTCCACGGGGTACGTGGCGGGCGAGACGGCGGCGAAAGACGCACCGTGAGCCTCGCGAGCAGGAACGATTCAGCGTCCGCGCAACCCGAACCCGGAGACGGTACTAGCGTCCCCGCGCTACTCTAGCCGGGAGGACACGGTAAATCATAAACACGTACACAGGTCGGGTTCGGAAGCCCTGCCGCGCTGTAAAGCGCAACGCTTCCATGCGTTCGCCGACCGACGCCGCCTCAATAGCGACAATGAACGTCGCCGAGTGGCGAGGCGGGATAGTCGTCGCGAGCGTCACGACGCGGACGCAGGCGCAACCGGTCATCGGCGGCGGCATGACAGTGAGCGGCAGGAGGTACGACGGGTTGCGGAAGATGACGGTGCGCGACGTATCGCGCTCGTAGGTAAGAACTCCGACGTTTTGCTCGCGTGCCGCGAAGGAACGCGGTTCGCTCTCAAAAGCCAGAGTGCCTCCAAGCACCAGGAGGCTAGCGGAAATACATACGAGCAACCAGGCCCGCCTCACGACTTGTAGCCTAACCTATCCAACGTTTTCCTGGCAACTGCTCTTACTTTCGGATCACTACTGATGCCGAAGACCTCTTGATGTCACCCTTTTGCGTCACAGCCGGAGGTGTCTATGCAGTTGTAATAGTAATTACCTCCATCAGTAAGCAGCTTACAACAGCGATCACACTGGTCCGTTGATATCGCGACCGGGCACACGTCGGAGTATAGCCCTTGCAGGGCAAGGCTCGAGCCAGCACAGATACCGACTACCGCGCAGGCGAGCGCGGCTTTCCAGAACTCACGAAACATCATGATGATTGTTCCTATCTCATGGGGGCGATGCCGGTGGGAAGCCAACCGACCCGGAGGGCGCGGTTACGTTACCATAGACGGCTAGTACCGGTACGACGATTCGCGGTTGTTTCTCGCTACCGGTAACGATAACAATCCGTTCGTTCAGCACGCTCCCCGAAAGGAATGCGCCGGGCGAAATTGTGACATGGAGAGTGGCTTGAGCATCCGACGATCTTTCGACTCGGGCGGATACTCCCTTCGGCGCAGAAACGACCCGAAAGTCGGGGGGCGGGCCTGGCACAACGGTGGACAGGATCGCGGTCAATTCGACCGTCTTACTACTCTTGCTGACGAGTCCGAAGTTGAGTAGATCGGGCGACATGATGAATTGACCACTCGCGGTGTAGGACACGGGAATTCGCACCGGAGGCAGGCTCACATCGGTCGGCGTTAGGGTTATCGTCTCCTGCTTCGCACCCGGAAGGCGGGACGCGACCGCCATGACGCTGACAGTCGCTACTTTAAAACCGGCATCGGGAGTGATGGTGGCGCGGACGCCGTCTGACACGGGAGGTTTAGCGAATGCGACCGCGCCGCCCGAAACGCGGTGTATGGAAACCGTGGCGGTCTTCGTCTCGCCACCCGGTATCGTGCCGAGTTGCAGCGTCCCGGTCGGTGTAACGCGCCACTCGGTCTTCACCGTTCCACCGAGTGACAGCGTGATCGGCTCGTCCGGCGTCTCGGTGATGAAAATCGAGACCT
>JAYUUO010000292.1:0-7247 GCA_043754515.1 Armatimonadota bacterium | reverse complement strand
AACAAGTACAGTCAAAACTTGTTTTGACGATTGCCTGTCCAGACTACTTCGTAGCCGGACGTCGGGTACCCGCTTGCGGGTGGGACGGACAGATCCGGGCATCCGAAACCGCCAACAGCGTAACTCCTAAAGTATATGAGGAAAGCATGGAGGGGTTATCTGCGGGGGAGAGACTTCGTCTAGCCGCGCTGACTCTGAACCGGCTACAGACTATGCCGACCGAAACCACATTGGCCACCACGCTAGAACCCGCCCTGGCGAAGCGACCGCGCCCGACACGCGGCCGATCGAAAATTTACCAACACTTCATGGCCGCCGATTTCGACGCTCCCCTTGACGGCATACGGGGAGTACTTTAGAGTGCCCCATCTTCCCGATGCCTCCTCGCGCCGCAAGTTCCTTTGCGTCGTCGCTGGCACTTTCATCCTCCTTTGCCTCCCAACCTCCCGCGTACGCGGGGGGACGCGCGACGGATGTCGCGCTCATCAAAACCGCTGTTCGGAAGATGGATGAGGCGGCAAACAGAAAAGATGCCGCAGGGTATGTGGCGTTTACGCACCCTGATTTCATATACATCAATAAACAAGGCGACGCGAACATGCATGGGAAAGCGGACCATCGTACAAAAATCGCCGCGATGTTCTCTCATACGACCCAAATCAAGGTTCGTACCCTCGTGAATCGGATTACTTTCAGGAGGGAGACAGCTACGGTCGAGAGGAGTGACACAGGCTTCATGGTCGTGATTGAAGCCGACAAGAGAACGGAGTTCAAAGGCACGGGAACACATCGCGACGTGTGGGTCAAAACAGTGACTGGCTGGCTACAAAAAGAGTCGCGAACTATCACGGATGACACGACGGTTACTGTTCAAAAAGTGCCTTAAATAACGCCGGTCTCGGCTTGAAACTTGTTCGGCCCAACGCTGACCGCCTGCTCGTCTGGACACCTGGCACTCAGCGAACCGCCTCAGCGCGGGAACGTGATCGCCGCCACCGTCACCCCCTCCTCCGTCTGGAGCGTGAAGTCGCCCTGTAAGTCGCCGCGTGTCAGCGTCTCGATGATTTGCAAGCCGAGGTCGGTGTACTTGCGGATCTCGAAGTCGGCGGGGAGCGGGTCCCCATCGTTCCGGACCTCGAGCCGCCATTTGCTGTCGGGTGCCTCGATCAGCCGCACCGCGATGGTGCCCTCTATGGCGGTCTTGAAGCCGTGCTCCACCGCGTTCGACACCATCTCGTTCAGGATCAGCGCGACCGAGTTTGCCTTGTGCGAGCCGAGCAACAGGTCCGGGCCTTCGGTGTGCATCTCGATCCGCTTCGACGGGTCTACGAACGACTGCTTGATTGCGGTCAGGATGGAATCCGCTATCTTGCGCACTGAGATCGTGTCCAGATCCTCTCGCGACAGCAGGTCATGCACGGCGGCGACGGCGAGGACTCGGTTGATGCTCTCGTTCAAAACCTCCTTGGGCGACTGATTCGTCACGTAATGCGACTGCAAGCGTAGCAGACTCGCGATGGTTTGCAGGTTGTTCTTGACGCGGTGGTGCATCTCCTGCAACAGCGCGCCCTTCACCATCAACTTGGCGTTCTCGATAGCGACTGCGACCTGATTCCCGAGCGTGTTCAGCACCGCGATCTCGTCCTCGGTGAAATCGTGCGCCTTTTCCGTGTAGCAGTTCATCACCCCGATCACTCGCTCGCGCACTTTGAGCGGCACGCAGGCCAGGCTCGTCAGCCCCTCCCGCTTCGCGATTTCGGGGAAGCGGTATTCCGGCGACGTCTTGACGTCCATGACGGTGACGATACGTCCGGTCTGGATCGCCTGCCCCGCGATGCTCTCGCCCATCGGCAGGTTCGGCTTTTTTACGTAGTCGCGGCTCTGCGTCTGCGTCGCTTTCAAGACGAGTTCCTGTTTCTCCTCGTCCACGAGCAGGAGGGCGACGATCTTGAAGTTCATCGTCTGCGCGGTGGCGGCGACGGCGAGTTGCAGGATCTCCTCCAGGTACAGGTTCGAGGTGATCGTTTTGCTGACTTCCGCCACCGTGGAAAGGTGGGTGGCGCGTTTATTCGCCTCGCGGATGCGGCGCGACGCGGCGACGGAACCGGCGACCTGCGACGCGATGGAGGAAAGGAGCTGCACCTGCTGTTTGTTGTATTCGTGCGGGGCGAGCGTTCGCACATTGATCACGCCGATGCACTCGCCGCGCCAGATCAGCGGCACGGACAGGATGCTTTGGTAGCGGTCCTCGCGCAATTCGGGAAAGAACTTGAACCGCTCGTCGCTGAACGCCTCCGAAGTAATGGCGACGTGCGTTTTTTCGCGGGCGACCCAGCCCGTGACCCCCTCGCCGACCTGACACTTGATCTTGCCGAGTAGCTCCTGCGCGAAGTCATCGGTAGCGGCGCGGAGCACGAGCATGTCGCGGCTCTCGTTAAAAAGGTACACCTGCGCCCCGTCGGTCGCGGTCACTTCCACGGCGATTTCGGCGATCAGGGGCAGGATCTCGTCGGCGTTGACCACCTGTCCCGTCGCTTCCCCGATACGGCGCAGGGACGCGGCTTCGGCGGCGCGGGCGTCTAGCGCGGCTTCGAGCTGGCGGACGCGGTTGCGGGAGTCGGCGAGTTCGTTGTCTTTCTGCTCCAGACGGCGTTGCAGGTCGGCGACGGAGGGCGTGTCGGATTTGGAACCGGGGAAGAACGGGATCGGCATATGGTGATTGTATCGCGTGTGCGCGGTCGTCTACCGCCTACAACGGGGTTGCCGAACGCACATCGAGAGCGAAGTCCAAACGCCCGCGAAGACTGGAGTAGCCCCACCCCCCTTGACCGGTATCACAGAAGAAGTCTTCGAGTCGCTTCGCGGCGGCATCCGCGTCCTCGGGGAGGCACGGTATCCGAACCAGTAGAGACGCTGGTTGGCATTCTCCGGGCCGCGTTATTGACACCAGCTCCGGCTTGAAACCGGCGTTGCGGACGACGCCTCTTAGCACCGTCCAATTGTCGCAGAGTTCTTGCGCTACTTCCAGATCCGCGTGGAGATCGGACTGGACTTTCTGGTAGTCGTCCACCTCGAAATGGGTCATCAGATCTTCTACGGGTACCAAACCTCCCCTTTCCGGGTCGTACAACTCGTATGGCTTGATTTCGTCGCGAACCCAGGCGGCGTAGAGCGCGATGCCGTTGCGTGACCCTAGCAGGAGGGGCGCGTTCACGGCGGCGGGTGTATCAGGCTGGAACAAACGAATGAACTGGTCGAAGTCGTCGAAGCCGGTGGCGTCCGCGCTGAACGACTGCACGGCTATCACCGCGACGTTCGCACGGAACCGCTCTGCTTCTCTCACCGCCTCACTCGCGCGACGGAGCAATGAATAGGATACGGGAGCGGCTTGGGCGGCGGTTAGCCCCAGCAGCTCCAACATGATGTCGGTGCGATGCCGTTTGTCGGGCGAAGCGTCTATCAGCCACTCGGACACGGTTCGCCCGAACCCTTCCTCGCACTTCGCTTCCACGACCACGGACGCCAACCCTGCTTCGTGCGACGCGAGCGCTTCCAGGTTGGAGTAGGTCGTATGACTAAACGCTGGGATCGTGATGAGGGGTTTCATCGTCGCGAACGGCTCGCCGAACTCCCGTAGCGGCTCGAACGTGGGTGGGAGACCCTGACCGGTACCGATCCATGCCCGCGCCACCTCGTAAGCAGAGGCTCCCGGTTTCCATTGCTCCCACGGTCGGGGGAGGCGTTTGCGCCAATAATACAGGTCTTGCGATGGGACACAGGTGTAGGGCATGTTTTCCTTCGGTGAGCGCACGCATCGGTGCGCCACCACGCTTTCAATTCATGTCGCGGTCATCTCGCTGGAACTGCGCCCTGAATTTATCTTTTTGCCGTACTACCGTTCACCGCGCCGGTCGGATTCACTATCGGCGTAAGCACGACGAGGCGGAGTAAGTCGGCTATTCGTCGCGGGTAGCGTCCACCTCATTCGGCGCACTCGCTAAGCGACTCCGCTTGTCCCACACGCGACGGTCGGCATTCACCGCGCTTGCAGGAAAGCATCCGTCTGCGCCTCCGTCGTCTCGAAGTAGCACAGGTCATACTCGTTCGGGTCCGCGCCGAGGTCGCTCATGCCGCACGTGTCACGGTAAAACGGCTCCGCGAGCGGGAGGGCGTGCAGACCGATGCGACATGCCATCGCGCTGGCGAGGCTGAAACGCATCGCCGCTTCTACCAGGGCTTTGCCCACGCCCCGATACTTTGGGGTGTCCGTTAGAGTGCGCAAGTTCCATGGCGCGGTCGCGATATAGTCAACGAATACGAGTGGTTGCCCTCTTTGTACTGGCAAGCGACACTGATAAATTGTGTTGATCAGCATTAACCCCTGCGTCTCGCCGCCTGCCACCAGTCCGAAGAACCGGTACCCGCTTTTATTCAAATACTGGCGTGCCTTCCTCGTCCACAGCCAGTGTTTGTGTTCCGGCAGATCGCTGGCACTCGTCCCACTCTGCAAACGCGCCTGCCACGCCGAAAGTAGGTAAGGCAACCAGACATTTTCAGTGTCTTCGATCTGGGTTGCTGTGAGCGGTTCGATTACCCACGCGGATATGATACTGGCGCCGCTGTTGTCGGTGAGCGGGACGCTCATTCGGCAAGTCCCGCGCCGAACGGTTCCCCCCATTTATGACGCTCCCACGGCATAGGCTCGCCGGCATGAACCCGACGGTAATCGTTCACGGCTTCGTACGTGGCGAGAGCGACACGTAATATCTGCTCCGGGGAGAGATGCTTCTCACCGGTGAGCCGTTCGAGAGCAATGCGTTCGTTCTCGCTGAGATGTACGGTCACGGCGGCGGGGGTGGAAAGCAGTTCGGTATTCATCGGGATTCTCCTGTGGATTATTGTACCGCGATCACGGTTGACACAACGCGCTGACTCGTCGGCGTGGTGTCGGTCCTATCGGGTGCGCGAGGTCGTTAGTCGTGCAGGCTTCAACGTCGAAAAGTAGCGTCTCGCCGGGGCGGGGGCGCGCCGTGTACCACCAGCCCCGTCGGAACTTCGCTAGCGCGGCCTCGACGGAAGTGTCGAAGAGTTGGATCAGAACACAGAGCACGGGTCGGTCAGCGGTCTCCGGGTCAACCACGGGTTCCAAGGCGATGCGGGTGTTCGCGCCGAAGACAGACTCGATCTCGGGTACGGACTCGCGCAGGGGGAAGAGGAGCACGGGATCGGCGACCAGGAAGGAGTGAACCGCCTCGCGGTCGTCGGCCTCGAAGCGGGCGAGTACCTCATCCACGGGAATAGCAACGGGCACGGGGTTCGGGGTATGTGTTAGGGTCATCAGCTTGTCTCCTTCGTCATTGTACCTCGCCGATCGGGTTCGCGGTCGCGGCCGGGGTGATGACGACCAGGCACCACGGCCCCCGCATCGCTTCGGCGGCGAGCGCGGAGCATCGGGAGGCGAGACAGAGGATCTGCCCCCGCTCGTTCAGGTCGAGGGCGTGAAAGAGGTACCAGCCGCCCACCGCAGGAATCAGCGCGTTCAGGTCCTCGGGCGAGGACGCGTCGCCGCGCCAGAGGAGCGGGAGTCGCCGACCATGCGGATCGGAGGTCCCGCCCGAGGACGCGCAAGCAGTCGCCAGATACTCGTTCCCGATCACGTCGCCTCGCCCGTTCACGGCGAAGAACGATCGGAAACAGTGCCTTTCCCAGTCGTATCCCTTTAGCTGTTTCGGCAGGAACGCGCCGGGCCGACCAGAGCGGTAGAGACGTAGTTGCCCTCCCACCTCCGCAAGAATGACCCCGCCGGAATGGGCCACGGCCCGGACACTGCCCGAGCTAGGATTGATGCTCATCCGCCTTTCGGCAAGAGCGCGGGTCACTTTCCGGCGCAACTTATCCCACTCCCCGGCTGCGGCGGACAGCGCGATCACGGTTCCTTGATCTGACAAGCGGTAGTATAACTCGCTCTCCCTGCTCTCTGACAGCGCGTCGCGACTCCCGGAGTGCATATCGCGGCCGTCATCTCCCCAGTTGGAATAGCCGTCAACGAAATCTACACCGACGTCCGTGACGCTATAGGCGAGGAGACGGGCGGGAATCGGCGGTAGCGGCTGGTACTTGATCCAGAGCAACGCGATGTTGAATAGCAGTATGAACCCCACGAGCGGTAACGCGGTGGCGCACCCGATGACATTGGCGACTACTCCGGCAGTCCGTTTCCTGGCACTCGCGGCATCGGGGACGGGGCCTAGTACATGGGGCAGGGGTGGTTTACTGGTTCGCATACGTTTACAAAGCAATAACGGTGCGAATCCTTCTCCGGTTACGCGCACGGCTCGGAAGGGGCGCGGCGAACCCTCAACCGCCCGGCGCGTTCGCCCGAGCCCACGCGCGAACCTCGCCTGCCCACGCGAACCGGGTCAGCGGTTCGCTCCGGTCCAGCAGGTCGCGGATCACGGTCGGGGTGAGCTTCGGGAGCGACTTGCTTTCCGGCGCGGCGACGTACTCGCCGCCGTGGAGGAGCAGAATGTCCACGCCCGTCTTGCGGACGCGCCACACTTCCGGCACCCCGAACGCCGCGTAGATCGGCAGTTTCGCCACCGACGGCGACGTGTCGTCAATCTCGATCACGAGGTCGGGCGCGGGGTCGCCCTGCTCCAGGTCGGGTGTGTTTTTGCCGTCCAACGCACCGACGTTTCTGATATAAAAGCACGTGTCCGGCTCCAGCCCCTTTGATTGACTGGAAGCCTTGAGCGTGAGGGAGCCGATGTTGTCACAGTCTATTTGCCATTCATCTAATATGATGTCTACTAAGTAGGCAACGACTCGGTTGGCGGTCTCGTGAAAGCGTAATGGACTCATAATTTCGAGCGTTCCTTCGTCGTAGGTGAAGCGCGGCGAGCTACTCCATTCGTGGTCTTTGAGGAGTGCTTCGTAGGTCTCCCAGCGGACGTTGTGTAGCACCACGGCGTTGGCGACGCTTGTTAATGGCGGCGTTCCCAGGGTTGTTGACATAGGGTTGATTATATCGCGCGTCGGGTCGCTAGTGGGTGCCCGGGTCGCCACGCCAGGGCCACCGCGTCACAGACAGGTTGCTCGGGTTCGGGGGCTGGTTTGTCGTCGGTGCGTGCCCTCTCCCCCCTAACCCCCCTCTCCCTCCGAAGGGAGAGGGGGGAACCTCGCTTCTTTGTTCCGATAGGCTTGCCGAATACCGGTGGATCCGCGCCCCGACAAGTCGTACTTCACCC
>JAYUUO010000291.1:0-7254 GCA_043754515.1 Armatimonadota bacterium | reverse complement strand
ATTGCGAGAGAGGTATTACGGGGCGTTCGTAGTCATTGGGGGATCGAGAACAATCTACACAAGAAAACCGCTCAGGCGGTTTCTCTGACTGGGTTTTGGGTGTGGCATTCCGTGAGGATGAGAGCCGGGTGAGGCGCGAGAACGCCCCCGCCAATCCTGCCACCTTGCGCCGTTTGGCCTTGGCATTAGTCAAGCGGGATATGTCGGCTAAAGCGAGTCTGAAAGCGAGACGTTTGCGGGCGGGATGGGATAAAGACTACTTGCTGGCTTTGTTGGCAGGGCAAACAGAGGAAAACAGTTAAATGCAATCGCCCTGCGCCCGTTAGGGGAGAGTAAATGATAACGCGGCGACAATCGGGAGGCTCAAAACCAGTCGAGCGATCCGGCAGTCACCGCGGGCTTTTCCGCCGCGCCGATCAGTGTCGCGAACGCCTCCTCCAGAGTCGCGCCGCCCGCGCCGCTCGCCCGCGCTACCAGTTCGGGCAGGGTGCCCTCGGCGATGATCGTGCCGTTCTGGATCACCGCCGCTCGCTGTGCCAGACGCTCCACCGTTTCTAGAACGTGCGACGTGAAGAACACGGTCACGCCGCGCTCGCGCGTGAGCGTTGTCAGCACCGCGCAAAGCGTGCGCACCGACAGCGCGTCCACGCCGTTGAACGGCTCGTCTAAAAACAGCACGGACGGCGCATGAAGCAGGGCGAACGCGAGCGCGGTCTTTTTGCGCATGCCGAGCGAGTACTCCGCGATCAGCCGGTCGGCGTCGCCCGACAGGTCGAGGAGCGCGAGCAGTTCGGCGGCGCGGCGTGCCGACTCGCGCCGGGGTAGCCCGCGCATCGCACCCGCCCATTCCAGAAACTCGCCCGCCGACAGTTTCTCATAGAGCGCGATGTCCTCGGACACGATCCCAATGCGCGACTTGAGAGTGAGCAGGTCAGAAGAAACGTCGCAACCCGCCACCGTGGCGCGGCCAGTAGTGGGGGCGGTCATCCCGGTGAGGCAACGAATCACGGTAGACTTGCCCGCGCCGTTGGGGCCGAGGAACGCGTAGAACGTGCCGGGCGCGACCCGCAAGTTGACGCCCTCGATCACGGCACGTTTGCCGTACCGCTTGCCGAGATTGTCCGCGTAGATGGAGTGGGTTTGGGTATTCATTGTCGCTTGTGCTCCGCATATCTACGATTAGTATAAGTCGGCATGGTCACTTTGTTCCGTCCAGCAGAGCGACTAATCGGCGTTCCCGCGCCGGGTTTAACAGCCACACCGCGAGCCAGACGGATGCGGCATACAGACCGGTGACGTATGCCCCGCCGGCAAGATAGCCCACGGCTCCCCAGGCACTGGCCATTGCCAGCGTGGGTAACAACAAAAGCCACGTGCCGACCCCCACCGCGCAATAGACGAAGGCTAGGGAGCGTTCCGGCTCGCGCTCGAACCGCCCCCTGCCGCGCCGGAGCGGGAAAGGCGCGAGTACAGACACCACATTCCCCAACGCGGCCAGTGGCACGAGCACGGCTACCAGTCCGACAAGAAGCGTCGGGATCAGGCGCGGGTTCCCTGAGAGCGAGGCGACCCCGGCGACCACCACACCGTCCAGCACCAGCAGGAACGGGAGCAGGGCGGCGTTCTTCGCCGCGATCAGCCGCCAGCGTGGGGATGGTAACGAAAACAGAGTGCCCGCGCGAACCGCGTCGTTCCCAAACCGATTGCAACACAACTGCACCTGCCAGAGCGTGGCGTAAAGCGCGGCACCCATCCCGACTAGATCAACGAGATTACCCACGGCGTCATCCCCGGAGTTCGGTGCCAACCAGGCAAAAAAGACCGCGAGCAGGAGCGTGGCGGGCGTTCGCAAACTCAGGTGCGCGGCGGGGTCGCGCAGAAGCAGACGCATCTCGGTGCGGATCGGGTTGGCACTACGCGGGACGCCACTCGCCGCGCGGCGCAACCCGGCGTCACTCCCGATTTCGGCACGCCCGGAAAATCTGTCCAGTGCCACCACGCTACCGATAGCGAGCGCGGCGGCTCCCGCAAGCAGGAGAAAAAGGGGGGTGTTGCCCGAACCTCCTACGACGCACGCGGCGGCGAAGCCAGGCGGCGTGTCACGTAGCACGGCGGGGATGGTCAGCGGGGGCGGTAGGGGTGGGTTCCACGGGTAGCGTAACCGCTCGTGCTGTTTAGTGAGCACCATCTGTAGCGCGGCGGCGGGCGTTACGCGGAGCACGCACGCGGCGAACAACGTGCCGGCGAGTGCCGCCAGCACCGCCGCGCCGCGCCCGCGTTTGATCAGCAACGCGCCGAGTCGCGTGAGCAGGAGCGCAAGCGCGACGCAGAATAGGGCGAGCAACATGAGTGGGAGCACGCCGCGATTGCCCACGCTCCATAGTAGCGGCGTTACCGAGACCACGAAGAACAATGTCGGAAGCGACAGCGCGAAACCGAGCGCGTCGGTGAGTAGGAGCACTCCCGGTGGCATGGGTAGTCCGCGTAGCACCGCCGGGGGCGGCGACTCCATGACCGTCCCGCCGCCAGTGCCCCCGGCGAGCAGGAGCGCGACGTAGAGCAATGCCAGCAGGATCAGCGCGGAGCAGACGGCGGGAAAGGCATCCACCGACACTTTGCCGTAAGCGGGATGGTACATCAAAGAAAGCGCGTGCGCGGCGCGGTCGCCGATCTGCGACGCGGCGGGGAACACGAGCAGGAAGGCACCCGCGCCCGCCACCTGCGCCGACGTGCTACGCGCCAGGGTCCGCCACGTCATCCGGACACGGAGCGCGAACAGGGCACGGGTGGCGGCGAGGACAGAGGGCGGGGTGGGGGATCGCATGGACGGAGTATTGCCTCCATCTACCGAACCTCTCACCCGCTTCGTTCCTGCCCCGGATCAGGATTAAGCGCACACATGCAACGGAGTGGTGTGGGAGTCGCCATTCTAATCACCCGGTCGCATCCCGCCGCGCGTGACGGTAGAATACCCCTATCTATGTACTCCTCCACGCCTATACATACCGACCGGTCATTTATTGATTTGTCCTCCGACACCTCGACTCGACCGAGCGATGCGATGCGCCACGCCATGGCGTTCGCGCCAGTCGGCGACGACCAGCGGGGCGAGGATCCCACCGTGAACACATTGCAGGAGCGGGCCGCAGACTTGCTCGGCAAAGAGGCCGCGCTGTTTCTGGCGTCCGCGACCCTCGCGAACCAGATCGCCATCCGCGTCCAGACGCGCCCCGGCGACGAGGTGTATTGCCACGAGTTCGCGCACATCCGCATCTACGAAGGCGGCGGCCCCGCCGTGCTATCGGGGGTGCAGCTCGCGCCGCTACGCGGGGAGCGGGGGACGTTCCCCCCAGCCGCCCTGCGCGAAGCGGTGCGCCCGCCGGATCCGCACTTCGCCCGCCCGCGCCTGGTCTGCCTGGAAAACACGCACAACCACGCGGGCGGCACGGTCTGGAAGCAGAGTGACACCGGGGCGGTCGCGGCGGCGGCGCGGGAACTGGGTCTGTCGCTCCATCTGGACGGCTCGCGCTTGATAAACGCCACGACGAGTGCCGGGCTGCCGATGGCGACGCTCGCCGCGCCGTTCGACTCGGTGACGCTCTGTCTGTCGAAGGGTCTGGGCGCGCCGGTCGGTGCCATTCTCGCCGGGAGCGCGGCGTTTATAGCCGAATCGCGGCACTGGAAGCACGTCTTCGGCGGCGCAATGCGTCAGGCGGGGATCGTCGCGGCGGGCGGATTGTACGCCCTTGATAACAACATTGCCCGTATCGCCGACGATCACGTGAACGCCGCGCGACTCGCCGAGGGCCTCGCGCAGATCCCCGGTGTGTACCCCGACCCGTTCCCCGAGACGAACATGGTGTTCGTCAACATAGAGAAAACGGGCCTTTCCGGCGACGAAGCGGCGGCGCGGCTGATGGAGCGGGGGGTGCGAGGTTCGGGGGGCGGGCACAGGCTCCGCTTCGTGACGCATCTCGACGTCTCCGCCTCCGATATTGACCGGGCGATTCAAGCGGCGCACGCGGCGTGGACGTAGCCATCCTCGGCGCGTCCGGCGACTGCGGGCGCGAGATCGCGTCGCAACTCGTCGCGTCCCGACTGCTCGCGCCGACTGAGCGGCTACAACTGGTCGGGCGCGAGGGCGGGAGCGGGGCGCGGATTCTACACGGCTTCGTATCCGACCTGCTCGACGCGCACGCCGAATACGCCCCCGAACTCGACGTCACGCTATGCCCCGAGGAGATCGTCGCCGACCTGTGGATCGTCGCGTGTGGCGCGACCCCGACGGAACGCTCGGACCGCGCCCTGCTCGCCGCTTCAAACGCCGCCGTGTTTCGGACATATGCGGACGCCTTGGCGAAAAGTGGGCAGGGGCACGAGATCGTGATCGTGGTCTCGAACCCGGTGGAACTCGCGACGCTGCTGTTCGCCCGCGCCGTGGGACGTGACCGCGTGATCGGCATCGGCGCGTACCAGGACTCGCTCCGCTTCCGCCGCGAGATCGCCGCCGACCTCGGGGTGCGCCGCCAGCGCGTTTCCGGCTTCATGGTCGGCGAGCATGGGGGCGCGCAAATGCCGGTCTGGTCGAGTGTGCGCGTGTTCGGGATGGAGGTGGGGGAACTCGCTGAAGCGGTGATGCGGCTCCGTGACGGCACTGAGGGGCACGACTTCATCGCCACCACCCACGCCGAGACGACAAGGCTACTCGCCCTGGTCCACGCGGGACGCGTCGCCGAAGCGTTCGCCGAGGCTGACCGGTTGCCGCCCGACGTTCGGGTCGTCGTCCGCCCCTTCATCACGCATTACTCCGGCGCGAAGACGGTGCGGGCGACCGCGAACGCGACCGTAAGCCTGGTGGAGCGGCTACTCGCGGGCGACGACGTTTTCATAGCCGGGCAGGTGCTACTCAAAGAGAACGAGTTCCACGGGCTACCGGCGGTGCCGTTCGGCGTGCCGATTATTGCGTCTGCGAGCGGGGTTCGGCGCGTGGTGGAACTGCCGCTCACGCCAGACGAGGAAGCGCGCGTGCGTCTTATCGCGCGGGAGACACAGGCGAAGGTAAATACATGGCTGACCCTATAGATTCTGCCCCCCCCGCGCCGGAAGAGGGGGCGGACACGCGAACGGAGCGGCACACGTTCGTGCTGAAGCTCGCCGACCGGCCTGGGATGCTGGAGATCATCGGGGCGACGTTCGCGCATCGGGGCGTGTCACTGTCCGCGACGGTCGGGAGTGACGGCGCGCTCGACCCCGAGGGACGCGCGACGATCACGCTCCACTTCTGCGCGACGCCTAGCCGCAAAGAGGTGCTCCGCCGGACACTTTCGCGCCTGAACCGGGTGCTATCGGTGAGCGAGGTTCCGCCCGAGTTGGTACAAGCCGTCGCGCTCGTGCGCGTCGCGCCGGACGCCGGACTGCCGCTCACGAACGCCGCCGTGTTCCCGCTCTCCGGCACGGGGCGCGAGCCGGTCTACCGCCTGATCGGCACGCCCGAAGCCGTGGAATCGGCGATCCGCGCCTGGCGAGTGGCGGGCAAATTGCGTTCTGTGTCGTACGGCGTCCTCGCGGCGGACTGATGCCATGCGCGACCCCAACCCTGGCGTACAAAAGCACGAACTCGCGTTGCATACCTCCATACCCTGGTTGCAAAGGCGAACTTCGGATGAGCGATTGCCGAAACTTGAGATCACCCTTTGTTGCCTGGTAGGTTTACTTGCCGGGGAGAATCTTCTGGTCGTGCCGCCTTCTACCTTCTTGCCGTTGCGTTCGCGGGCAACGGTTGTGCGCCACTGATATAAGCCGTAACAGGGAGTCGGAGACGTATAGTTTGTTGACTTCGGGTGCGGGAGGGACGGCGGCTGATGGGAAATCGGCAGTTGCAATGCCACGAAATAAGGTGTCACTCGACAGAGATATCCTCGCACGTGCGAATCTCTACTCAGGTTAAAGATATGCAAAAGAAGAAAAATCCGGTGTACCTGGGACTGTCGCGCCATCTTTTGGTACTCTGCCTCCCGCTCTATGCTGCCCTCCCGTTCATCGCATCCCGCCAACTTTCGAGCAACTTCGTCCCTTTCGTGTGGGTGTCTTCGGTCGCATTGACAGCTACCCTTGTTTGTCTGTATACTAATGCGAAACCGATGATGGTGATGTCGGTGTTTTGCCATCAGATGGTAGGCGCGGGTGCTGTTTCGACATAGTGTGCAGCTAAGTGGCGAAGACTAATAGCGTGACGGGGAGCGAGTCGTACGCCTCCGACAACGCGAACAGGAGCAGGTGGAAACGCTCACTTAAAAGCCACGCCGCTTGAGCGACGCGGTAGGTCGGCACCGGCGAGGTACAATCACACACGGACCACGCGAACGGCTCGGAGAAACCGGCCTGGCCGATTTTCTATTACACGCTGACGGGCGGTGATCGGGCGACCATGTGGGACAGCCAGAACCGCCTCGTGTCGCTGATCGAAGCGTGCTGTATGTGCGACTTTCGCTACGTGGGCGAATAACCGTTGCGAACAGCGGGCGAGGAGAGTGCTGGCATTTGGCTGGTTATCGCCTGCTACATTGTGTATAATTTGCAGGAGGCAACTATGGAAAACTTGACGCACGCGACTAGCATCTTCTTTATCATCCTGATCGCGAACTGGTTAGTGACTGCCGCAATGCCTCTCGTTTTAGGAAGGGGGCGATTATCACAAGAGGCCAATGCTGGGTGGGACAAGTTGAGAATAAATCAATATAAGCAATGACTCTTGATAGCGGCACTGCTTGGAGCACTCGTGTGGGTGGTTCGCATCAGGTTGCATTGAAGGACGTTCCGTGGTTCGCAAAGGATCGATCGGATGTGTCTATCACGGGACGGGCATTGCCGCAGGAAGGGTGAACATGAATGGCACGTTGCGACGATTCCGAGGGGAACATTCAACACCAGCGTGGTAGCGTCTCGGGCGGTTCGGTGCTGACACAGGCTTTCAGACCATCGCTCTTGAACACCGGTCATCGGAGAACTACAGCATGAGACATAATCTTTCGGACGAATTGCCAACGATACTTACCTTCATCGCGACGTTCTGTTCAGTAAACATCTTTACCGAACACCGACTGATGGGGCTACACAGTGTCGCCAGGATAGCAGTTGTAGACACCGTATTGTGCGCCGCTTGTACGTTGGCATTTGTGCTTGGCCTTATACATCTCGAGCAAAAGTCAAAGGAATCAGAAGCGGGCACCCATCCCCGATAAATTACTTCGAGTG
>JAYUUO010000290.1:0-7286 GCA_043754515.1 Armatimonadota bacterium | reverse complement strand
CCTTTCCGCACGCGCGGTAGCCGGTTGGACACCCGCGCCGTTTCCGGTTACAATGATCGGGCGGCGATGGCCCGTCCCGCCCCCGCGAACCCCCATGGCTTACCAATCCCTGTACCGCAAATACCGCCCGCAGACGTTCGCCGACGTGGTGGGGCAGGGGCACGTGGTACGCACGCTTCAGAACGCGCTCGTTTCCGGGCGCGTCGCGCACGGCTATCTGTTCACCGGGACGCGTGGTACCGCCAAAACCACCGTCGCGCGTTTGCTGGCGAAGGCACTCAACTGTGAGTCGGCGACGCAACCCGTCGCGGAGCCGTGCAACATCTGCGACGCGTGCCGGAGCATCACGGCGGGCACCGCGATGGACGTGATCGAGATGGATGCCGCCTCCCACCGCGGCGTGAGCGACATTGAGGAGGTCCGCCGCGCCGTCGGCTTCGGGCCGATGCAACTACGCTACAAGGTGTTCATCATTGACGAGGCGCACCAACTTTCGAGCGACGCGAAAGACGCGTTCCTCAAAACGCTGGAAGAGCCGCCCGCGAACGTGGTCTTCATTCTGGCGACCACCGAGCCGCAAGCGATCCCGATCACGATCCGCTCGCGTTGTCAGCAGTTCGACTTCAAGCGCGGCTCGATGGCCGAGATCACGTCCCGGTTGCGCTACGTGCTCGACTGCGAGGGGGTTTCCTATTCTCCCGACGCTGTGAGCCTGGTCGCGCGGGGCGCGGAAGGCTCCTACCGCGACTCGCTCTCCCTGCTCGAACAGGTACTGGCGTTCACCCCCGCGCAACTTACCGCGACCGATGTTGAGACCGTGCTCGGCGCGCTCGACGCCGAAATGCTGAGCAAGGTCGTGCACGCCGTCTCGGAGCGCAACGCCGCCGCAACGTTCGCGCTGGCGGGCGAGATCCTCGACGCGGGCAAAGAGGCACGCACCCTGCTCCGCACCCTGTCACTCCACTTCCGCGACCTGATGCTGGTATCGGTCGGCGGTCCCGCCGTTTCCGCCGAGATGACGCCCGACGAGGTGCAACGTCTGCAAGCCGAGGCGCGCCTGTTCACCCCGCCGCAGATGATGAAGGCGATGGATGTGCTGAACGAGGCGCAGGGCGAGACGCGCTGGAATAATCAGCACCGGCTCCTGACCGAGCTAACGTTCCTGAAACTCATGAACCTGGGTGGCGATGGCGACGGACAGCACGAGTTCGTCACCGCTCCGATCGTGTTCACGCAAGCCGCCCCGGTCATCGGTGGCACTGCCGTCCCGCGAGCCGACGCGACTGTCGCTCCGGTTCCTATCGCCACGCCAGTGGTACCGCCCGCGCCACTCGCTATTAACGCGCCGCGTGCCGTCTCTTCCCCGCTTTCTGGAGTCTCGCCTACCGCGTCGGGGAAGCAAGATGACGTGTCGGGTGGTCTTGCCGCGTTCACCAAAGGCGAAGCGCAATCCGTTTCCGACTCATTGGCGTCCCTGTCCATCCCGTCCTCAGGTGCCGTTTTCGCTCCTGAAGTGGCGATAGTACCGGAGAGCGCGGGCGTCGAGGCAGCCTACTTCGCCCCGGATCCCGCCCCAGCCGACGAGATAGACGAGTACGATTTCGCGCCGCTATCCGACGATGACGCGCCGGATGATGATTTCCTGCCCGTCGCGTCGGTGAAGCGGTCCAGTGTCATACCGTTCGCGACGCCGGTGCCGGAATCGGTGCCGCTCGTTGTCGAACCCGGATCGCCCGCCGAACCCGTCGAAGAGGAGTGGAAACTGTTCGCCGACGACCCGCAACCGGGTCCCGGGCTGTTCGACGAAGTCCCGGCACGGGAAAGCCCGCCGCCCGAACCAGACCCGCCACAATCCGTAGCGCAAAACCAGGGGGACGCAGAGACAAGTTTCCCTACATCGAGAGAGAGGATCCAGCAACCTCCCGCCCTCTCTCTCGAAAACGCGGAGGAACTACTAGCACGGCACCCGGTACCCCTAAAGACACTCACGGAACTGGAGGATCTGGTTCCGGCGGTCTTTTCGACCTATGAGCCGGAAGTAGTCACAAACGAGCCGCCTGTCACACTGGCGCAGGTACGGCAGGTGTGGCAGACCTTCCTGACCCGCACCGAACGCATCTCGCAGGGTACCTACCAGTCGCTGAAGATGGCGAAGGCAGAGCCGACTCAGGTCATCGGCAACGTCGTGATCATCACGTTTCACACCCGCCAGTGGTACGAAATGCTCGACGGCAACCCGAAGGTACAGGCGTTCGTGAAGAAACTTCTCGCGCACGTGATGGGGCGCGAGGCGGTCGGGGTGCGCCTCGAACTGGACCCGACACAGGCGGCGCCGTCGCGCCGGACGCGGGCGATGGAGTCGCGCGATAACAAGAAGCGCTACGACCGGATCGCCGCGATAACGGCGTCCGACCCGGTGCCCGCCTACACGTTGGTGACGCCGACGCCCGCGCCCGCCTCTTTTTCGGACGGCGGATATGGGGCGCGGACGGAGCCGCCCCCGCAAATCGTGCCGTCCGCCTGGCACGAAGCCGCGCCGCCCGTGCTCGCGGCGCGCGAGCGTCCGGCGATGGTGCGCGAGACCACGCCCGCCCTCGCAATCGCGCCGACTCCCGAGCCGCGCCAACCGCTCTCCGCGTCGGACAAACGTAGTCAAGCCCTTGCCGATCCGCTCGTGCAAGAGGTGCTGACGGTGTTCGGCGGCGACATCGTAACCGATTGATACGATATAATCGGGGGCAAATAGCGGGACACCCGCGAACATCCTGAGGAACAGACAACAACTATGGCAAACCCTTTCAAAAACATGGGCGGCGTGAAACCGGCCCCCACGCCCGCGACCGGCGGTCCGGGCGGCGCGGGTATGCAACAGATGCTCCAGAGCATCCAGAACAAGATGCTCGCCGACGCCGAGAAGATGAACGAGCGGCTGGATGAGGAACGGATCGAAGCCTCCTCCGGGGGTGGTGCCGTCACCGCGATGGTGACGGGTCACGGAGATCTGATCTCGATCAAGATCAGCAAAGAGGCGGTTGACCCGGAAGACGTCGAAACGCTGGAAGACCTGGTAACCACCGCCGTACGGGCTGCTCTGGAGAAAGCCGACCTGCTCAAGACCGAGGAGCAGAAGAAACTGATGCCCGCCGGCCTGCCCAACATGCCCGGCCTATCCGGTCTGTTCGGCGGCTAGTCCCGGTGCTACCAGGGCGTGGGGTGGGTGAACCCCGCCCTACGCCGGGGCCAGATTCTTCGATCCATGATGAGCGACATCCTACGCCAATGCCGGGAGAACTTCGGCCCGCCGCCGCGCCGGTTCTCGTGGTACCGGCGCACGACCGACCTATACGTCGCCTGTCCTCCGTGGGCGTGGTTCGGCCAGGACGACTTGCACGTCTTTTTCAAGCACCGCGACCACCTTCTTACGGAAGGGGTGATCGTCTGGGGCCACATCGTGCAGGCGAACATGCTGATGTTCCACCGCGAGCCGGGAACGACGGGTGGCCCGGACTGTCCCGGCGAGGTCGTTTACTGTCCCGATCCCGACTCCGATATAGGCCCCGAGGAACTGGGCGGCATAGCCCGCCCACTGTTCGCGCTGAAGGGGACGGAGCAGGAAGACCCGGAATTACAGTTTTTCTCGGACTACCTGGCAAATGAACGCGTTCGCGTTTACGGCAGACCCGTGCCTTCCTCATTAAGCGATGGGCACAGTTGCTTGGTATCAACGGTCGTCTTCTCGCGGCATCATCTTCCGGGACAGCATCTGCGCCGGAGCTACTTCCCGCTACTCCTGTCGCCCGGCGCACCGCGCGTCGCGATGCCGCTCCCTTCCCGATACTGTTCGCCTTCCGCTGGGAGAACGGATAAGGTGACAGTTGGCTAACGTCGGCGACGAGGCGATGTCAAAGCCTCGCTTCCTGCTCCTCGTGCTGGACGGGTGCGGCGCAAGCGCGCTACCGGACGCGCCCGACTTCGGGGATGTGAACGGCGCAAACACGCTCGCTAACACGGCGAGCGCGGTCGGCGGTCTTTTAATGCCCATCCTGCAACGGCTTGGCTTCGGCAATATCACCCCGATGCGCGGCGTCGCGCCCGCCCCAGACGCGCCCGCAGCCTGGGGGCGGCTCGCGGAAGTGTCGCGCGGGAAAGATACCATAACCGGGCACTGGGAGATGATGGGGGTCGAGACCCGCGTCGCGTTCCCGACCTACCCGAACGGCTTCCCGCCTGATCTCGTCGCGGCGTTCGAGCGGATAACGGGGCGCGGGACGCTGGGCAACTACCCTGCGTCCGGCACCGAGATAATCAAGGCTCTCGGCGCGGAACATATGCACACCGGCAAGCCGATTCTGTACACCAGTGCCGACAGCGTTTTCCAGGTCGCCGCGCACGAGGACCCGGCCATCTTCGGCCTGGAGCGGCTGTACGAGGTTTGCGAGCGGTCGCGGGCGATGCTGGCCCCGCCGAACCACGTCGGGCGCGTGATCGCGCGTCCCTTCGTCGGCACCACGCCTGGCGACTTCCAGCGCACGGAGCACCGGCGCGACTATCCGCTTCCCGCCCCCGGTGACACGGTGCTCGATCTTCTGACACGCGCCGGGAAACATACACACGCCATCGGCAAAATCTCCGAGATATTCGGCGGGCGAGGCATTCAGACCAGTGAGCCGACCACGAACAACCCCGATCATATCGCGGCTATCCTGCGTTTCCTGCGCGGCGAAGGGGGCGGCGTGGACGCTGACTTCGTTTTCGCCAATCTGGAAGACTTCGACATGCTGTACGGCCACCGCAACGACCCCGCCGGATTCGCCCGCCTCCTAACCGAGTTTGACGCCGCCGTCGCTGAAATGCTCCCACTCCTGCGCCCCGGTGATCTGGTCGGCATCACCGCCGACCACGGGAACGATCCCACGACCCCCTCGACGGACCACTCCCGCGAATATGCCCCGCTACTCATCTTCGGGCCGAGCATCCGGGAGCCAACTCCGCTCGGCACCCGGGCCACTTTTGGCGACTGGGGCGCGAGTGTGTGCCGGTGGCTCGGCGTATCAACGCCGCCGTTCGGGACGCCCTTCGTTTAGGGCCTGAAATCATCCGCCTCAGTTCTCATATCTGTGCGTCCATCTCCGCGCGTACGAACTGTGCGAACGGGGCGATGTTTCCTTCAACCGACGCCGTTTCAAGCGTCGCCATGTAGCGCGAATGGTTCTCGACGCGAAGAATTGTATCAACGCTCTATTTTAGTGTCTTGCCGCCGCTCTATTTTGATGTCACAAAACCGAGCGATTCTGGATGAACGGCACTCTCATGCTGATTTCGCGATCTCATCAGTGCCATCACCGCAAGAAGATCGGTTGGCTGTTTTATACTTACCCGGCGACGTCGGCGCATGGTGCCTCGTGCCAGTGAACGGATTTTACAGGAATTTACATATGCTTTCGTCATCTCTGAAGCGATCGTTTCACGGCCAATGGGCAGTCTATGGGCAACATCGCGGTCTATCAAGTAACTGGCCTACCATAGCGTGTTGCCTTTTCGCGCTTTTTGCGCCGACCTCAACCGTATACGCCCAGGAAAATGCCATCGCGGTTCCCGGTATAACGGTGATCGGCATCGGCGAGGTGACAATTATCCCGGACATCGCGCGGCTAAATATAGGTGTTCAGACTCAGGGGAAGGATGCCGTGACGACCGCGCAAGCCAACGCGCGGAGAACTGATGCGGTGATCAAAGCGATCCGGGTGTTGGGCGTCGCTTCCGCCGATATAGTCACGCTGGACTATTCAATGGGGCCTGTTTACGCGCAGAAAACAGGGCAACGTGTGACGATCGGCTACGCCGTCAGTAACACGGTAAGTGTCGTCGTGCGCAAGATCAGTGGTGCTGGCAAGATCTTCGATGCCGCGCTGAGAACGGGCGCGAACGTTGCGGGGGGAATCACTTTCGCCACTTCAAAGCCGAAACAGGCACGGGAGGAGGCGTTAGTTCGTGCGATCACCGACGCGACAACCAAAGCAAAAAAGATCGCAAAAACAATGGGGGTGGAAAGGCTGAGGTTGGAGTCGTTCGTAGAGTCGAGCGACTCAACCGGCTATCGGAATCTGAGCGCCACCGGAAGCCAGCCGATATTGCCTGGCTACGCAACTTCGGTTACTCCGCTGTCCGGGGGGACACTACAGGTCGCCGCCACGGTTACCGTGCGTTTCACCATCATTAACGCACCGTTCGTAACGCCGTAATTATAGCTCAGTGATCGGGAGTCGTGCAACCACGTCCGCAGTATCAATCCGACTCGCTCTGGGCACCCGCCGGTTTGATTCGACTCTCATGGCCGTCACAACCTCTTTCGGGAGCAAACTTGTTATTTCCACTGCACTCGCAATAGCAAAATCGTCCGCGTGAGCCGATCCCGAACCAGGGCGAATCGTGCATTGGATCGGGTATCTTTATTGGATGCGGCGGGTATGATTGAAACGGGATGACTTTAGAAGAAGGGTTCAACATAGCATGAGTGCAACGACAGACGAAAACATAGCCGCGGCATCCGGCACTTTCACTATCGGCGGCGACCTGCCGGTACACCGACTGGGCTTCGGCGCGATGCGCATCACCGGCAAGGGCATCTGGGGCGAACCGGCGGATGCCGAGGAGTCACGGCGCGTCCTGCGCCGCGCGGCGGAGCTGGGCATCAACTTCATTGACACGGCGGACTCGTACGGCCCCGAAGTCTCGGAGCGATTAATCGGCGAGACGCTGACGCCGTACGCGTCCGATATGGTGATCGCTACCAAAGGCGGCTTGACGCGTCAGGGGCCGGACAAGTGGCTCCCCGTCGGGCGCCCCGAGTACCTGCGCCAGTGCGTCGAGATGAGCCTGCGCCGCCTGCGGCGGGACTGCATTGACCTGTACCAACTGCATCGCATTGACGAGAAGGTCGCGCTGGAAGAGCAGATCGGCGTGCTACGCGACCTGCAATCCGAGGGCAAGATCCGGCACATCGGTCTTTCGGAAGTATCGGTCGAGCAGATCGAGAAGGTCCGCGCCATCGTGCCCATCGTGTCGGTGCAGAACCTGTACAACCTCGCCAACCGCTCGGCGGAGCCGGTGCTAGACTACTGCGAAAAGAACAATATCGGCTTCATTCCGTGGTTCCCGGTGGACGCCGGAAAGCTCGCCCGCCCCGGTGGCCCGCTCGACGAGGCGTCGAAGCACCACGACAACGCGTCGGTGGCGCAACTCGCCCTCGCGTGGCTCCTGAAGCGTTCGCCGGTGATGCTCCCGAT
>JAYUUO010000289.1:0-2511 GCA_043754515.1 Armatimonadota bacterium | reverse complement strand
TCTCTCAAGGATTGAGGGAGGGGGGTTAGGGGGGTGGGAGTCCGACGAGGCGGGCGAAGCTTCACCGGCTCCCCGGTCCGGGGTAGCGCGGCGCGGCGGGACGACGACCAGCGAAGGCTAGACAAGTTTCCAGTCACCCGCGCCGGATCGTCCGGTATAATGGTTCATATGAGCGACCAAATACGATCGGGCTATAAAATGACCGACGCGGGCGTGATACCGGAGGATTGGGAAGTCTCAACCGTGGGATTCGAGTTTGACGTGCGTTTAGGCAAAATGCTTGATGCTGAAAAGAATACGGGTGTCCAAAAGCCATATCTAGGCAACAGGTCTGTACAATGGGGCGAAATAAACGTATCTTCGCTATCCACGATGGCAATGTCATCATCGGATTTGCAACGCTTCCGATTATATAGTGGTGATTTGCTTGTTTGTGAAGGTGGTGACGTAGGACGCGCCGCCATCTGGCAGGATCAGATAAGCGAATGCTACTATCAGAAGGCATTACATCGACTGCGCCCTGCCGACGATTATGACCCTCGTCTTATGTCACATTATCTACAGTTTTGGAGCGACCACGGACAGCTAACTAACTACGTCACGCAAACAAGTATCGCTCATCTTCCGCGAGATAAATTCATAACAATACCTCTCCCAGTTCCGCCCATCAAGGAGCAACGAGCCATTGCCGCCGCGCTATCCGACACCGACGCCCTGCTCCGCGAACTCGACGCCCTGCTCGCCAAAAAGCGCGAAATCAAGCAAGGCGCGATGCAACAACTGCTGTCCGGCAAGACCCGCCTCCCCGAGTTCACCGACGCGTGGGAGGAGACAACACTTGGCGACGTGATTCTAAAGTTCGTTGGGGGTGGTACCCCGAGTCGGGCAGTGTCAGAGTATTGGCAGGGGAACATCCCGTGGGTGACGGTTAAAGACTTCACGACCTTCGATCCTTATCTGTCGCAAGAAACCATCACCATGAAAGGACTTGCAAACAGCGCAACGCATTTGATACCTAAGGGTACTCTCATTATCTCTACACGAATGGCAGTCGGCAAGGCAGTACGTTACGAAATAGATGTGTGCATCAATCAAGATTTGAAAGCGTTGTTCCCATGTGCCGACGTTTTGAGCGAGTACTTGTACTACTGGTTTCAGTATCACGGTGAAGATGTTGCGGCACTCGGAAGCGGTAGTACGGTCAGTGGAGTTTCACTGCCCGATTTAAAGAAATTGTCATTTGGCCTAGCAGTGGTCGCCGAGCAAAAAGAAATCGCCGCCATACTTTCCGACATGGACACCGAAATCGCAGTATTAGCCGAAAAGCGCGACAAAATCCGCGCCGTGAAGCAGGGCATGATGCAAGAACTGCTGACGGGAAGAACGCGCCTCGTTTAGCGCGGACAGGAAGAAGATCATGATCGCCGTCGGACAAAAAGAACGCATCACCCAAAACCGCGTGGTCGCCCTGTTCCGGCAGACGCTCGGCTACGACTACCTCGGTTGCTGGCAGGACCGCTATAGCAACCGCAGCATTGAGGCGGCGTACCTGCGTCCGTTTCTTCGTAAGCAGGGCTGGAGCGAAAGCGTCGTGGATGCGGCTATTGTCGCGTTCGATCGGGCCGCGAACGCCGCCGGTCGCTCCCTCTACGACCGCAACCGTGCCGCGTATGCCCTGCTGCGCTACGGCGTCAATGTGTCGCGCGGTGTCGGCGAGAACAACGTCACCGTGTCGCTCATTGACTGGAAGCACCCCGAAAACAACCACTTCGCCATCGCCGAGGAAGTCACGGTCGCCGGGGGCACGCCCTACGCGCACACCAAACGCCCCGACATCGTGGTGTATATCAACGGCATCGCCCTCGCCGTTCTGGAACTCAAACGCTCCACCGTATCCGTCGCCGAAGGCATCCGCCAGAACCTGGACAACCAGAAAAAAGAGTTCATCGAGCCGTTCTTCGGCACCGTGCAGTACCTCCTCGCCGGGAGTGACGCCATGGGCTTGCGATACGGCACGATTGCAACCCCGGAGAAATACTACCTGACGTGGAAGGAGGACAACGCCGTGCCCGACCCGTCCGCGTCGCTGCTCGACACCGCGCTGACGCAACTGATGGACAAGGCTCGGTTTCTCGAACTGCTCCACGACTTCGTTTTGTTTGACGCCGGTACGAAGAAACTGTGCCGACCGCACCAGTATTTCGGCGTTCTCGCGGCGCGGGAGCGGGTGTTACAGGGCGAGAACGGCATCATCTGGCACACGCAAGGGAGCGGCAAAAGCCTGACGATGGTCTGGCTGGCCAAATGGATACGCGAGAATATCGCCAACGCCCGCGTACTGCTTATCACCGACCGCACCGAGCTTGACGAGCAGATTGAAGCCGTGTTTCGTGGCGTAGACGAGAGCATCATGCGCACGAAGAGCGGCGCGGAACTGATCACGCTCTTGAACCAATCCACGCCGGGGCTGATCGCCTCGCTGATTCACAAGTTCGGCGGCAGAGCCGACAC
>JAYUUO010000288.1:0-2526 GCA_043754515.1 Armatimonadota bacterium | reverse complement strand
TGCGAAGTCTCGGCGGGCGGTGCCGTTTTTCACCATTGTCTGACGTGGCACGGTGCCCCGCCGAACTTCACCGGGCGCGGACGTCCCGCCATCGCGGTACACTACATGCCGGGGAACACCCGCTACGAGCCGAATGACAAGAGTCATCTGATCGAGCATCACATAAACGTCCCGGCGGGCGCGGTGCTGACCGGCGATCATTTCCCGACCGTGATGGAGAACGGTCATATTTTGGAGGCGAACAATCAGCGATGAGTAGTTTTGAATACCGCCAGCGCACGTTCGCGCTGAACGATACCGAGGGACAGGCGAGTGCCCTGCATGAGGACGGCTTCGCGCTGATCCCCGGCGTTCTGAGCGCGGACGAGGTGCGTTCAGTGCGCGATGAGATTGACCGACTTCGTCCGTTCGGCTACGACAAAGTAGGCGTCAGCGAGCATTACAAATGCGTGTTCAACCGCGAGCGGATTTTCCTCGACTTGATTGATCGTCCCGGAATCGTGGAACTCGCCGAGCGAACGATGGGCGGCCAGTGCCATATCATCGGCGAGTCGGCATGGAGATCGCACCCCGGCCATAACGGGTGGCAACCGCACACCGACCACACGCTGGTAACGGTGCCGGAGGATATAGCGGGTGACCCCAAGGCGTTCCCGATCTATCTCTGTACGGCGCATTATTACCTGGATGATATTCTCGACGAGCAGTTGTGCCCAACGTATGTCATCCCCGGATCGCACAAGTCCGGTCGGTCACTCTCATGGGGCAAGGACTCCGACCCGGAATGGCACGGCAGGAAATTAGAGCCGGTGCTAGTCAAAGCGGGCGACGTGCTTTTCTTCCGCTCTGAGATCTGGCACACCGGCAGTGTGAATAAGACCGCCGACCAGTTGCGCTACCTACTCCAGGTGCATTACGCGAACCGGACGATCGCGCAAAGGTTCTCGCCTTTCCCATGGGTTTTCAACCCCGAGATACTCGCGGTCGCGAACGAGCGGCAGTTACGTCTCCTCGGCAAACACCCGGAAGGCGCGTACGGCTAAGCTCATGATCGACCTTTCGAGGAAGCACCTTTTCATCGCGGGCGGGTCGCGCGGCATCGGGCGCGCGACCGCTGTTCACGCGGCGAAGGCGGGCGCGGCAGTGACGGTGAACTACGTCGCCGACGCCGATTCCGCCCGCGAGACCGTTAGGATGATCACGGAGGCGGGCGGAAGGGCGATGCCGGTACGCGCGGACATAGCCGCCGACGGAGAGGCGGAACGCGCCGTCGCCGAAGCCATCAGCGCGTTCGGCCCGATCCACGGGCTTGTGGTTTCGGCGGGCATCTTCGAGGCGTCGCCGATAGCCGAGATGACCGGTGCTTTCTGGGATCGCACGATGAGCCTGAACCTACGCGGGACATTTCTAATAGTCCAAGCGGCGGCACAGCGGATGCGCGGGCAGGCGTTGGGAGGCTCGATTGTGATCTTTAGCTCCACGGCGGGGCAACGCGGTTCGGCGGTCTATTCCGCGTATGCGACCAGCAAAGGGGCGCAGACAATGTTCATGCGCTCTATGGCGAAGGAGTTGGCGGCGGACCGCATCCGCGTCAACTGCGTCGCGCCCGGCTGGACGGAGACGGACATGAGCCGCGCCGCCATGGACGCCGAAGGGCGCGAGAGCATTATCGCATCCACCCCGCTCGGCAGGATTGGTCAGCCGGAAGACGCCGCGAACGCAGCCCTGTTCCTGCTGTCGGATCTGGCGGAGTTCGTCACCGGCTCGACGATCACGGTTGACGGCGGGGCGGACATGCGCGGCTAACACTTCCAGGTGATCCCGCGCGTCGTGGTACTGGCCCGGTCGCATCTGTTACAATGCGATTAGCGTGATAAAACCTGCCCCTACCGAATCCCTCACAAAGCCGCGCACCCGCGCCGACCCGTCGCCCGCAAAGTACATCCCGCTTCTATTGGTGCTGTTCGCCCTCGCTCTCCGCCTCTGGGGGATCACTTGGGCGTTACCGGACGCGACGCGCTACTATTCCTACCACGTTGACGAGTCCGTTGTAGTCGGCCACGCGCTCGATCTCGACCCGCTAGCCGGACGGATCGAGCCGAACTTTTATAACTACGGCTCGCTGCCCCTGCTACTAGACGGTATGGTGATCCACGCTGGCCGGGGCGCGGGCTTAATCCCCGCGAACGACCCCGCCCTGCGTCCGGGGGGACTCGCGGTTCCCTCCGCCACCGAACTGCTTACGGCGCGGTTACTCACGGCGTTTTTCGGCGCGGGAACGGTCGGGCTTCTTTACGGCACCGGGCGACTGTTGTATAGCCGCGAGGCGGGGATCGTCGCGGGAGCCGCGTACGCTGTCGCGCCGCTCGCGGTCCAGCACGGACACTTCGCGACTGTGGATGTCGGCGCGGTGTTCTGGCTCACGGGGAGTCTTTACTTCGCCGCGCGTCATCTAGCAGTGCTGACTCCTACTCCTCCCCCGCTGGCACCAGGAAGGTCCCCGGCGGTCATGCTTTTCCTGTGCGG
>JAYUUO010000287.1:0-22676 GCA_043754515.1 Armatimonadota bacterium | reverse complement strand
GTTTGAAGCGCGGGGGCGATCCGAAGCGTCCGTCCCTGCTCCTCCAGATCACGCTAACGGGTACGGGGTGTTGGGTCGGGCCGGACGGCTCCGCTGTTGCACTGCCGGAGGGGCGGGGCTTCTTCGCCGTGCTGCCATCCACGCACCGGTACCTCCTGCCCGCGACCGCCACCGAAGAGTGGGGCTTTTTCTGGCTCATTATTCGCCACCCGTATGTCATCACGCGACTTGCGGCGCGGCTCGCCGAGACGGGCGCGGTTTGGGACTTCGGGCACGATGCCCTTGCCGGGGCGGTACGCGGTGCGGCGGCGCGGCTCGCGCTGATCGGTGAAACGGCGCATGACCGGTTTGACGAGGAGGCCGCGCTCTTCGATCTGCTACTGTGCGTCGAGCGGGCGGCGCGGGCGCGGCGACACGGCGGGGCGGAGACGGCGGCGGCGCGGGAACGGCTACTGGAGGAGACGCGCGGCTACGTCGAGAATCGCCTCGCCTCGCCCATCGGCGTACCGGATCTGGCGCGGGCGCGCGGGATGGAGCGCAGCCGCTACTCGCACCACTTCCGCGCCGTGACGGGCACCACGCCGGGCCGCTTTATGACACAGGTGCGGCTCGAATCGGCGTCGCGCCGCCTGGCCGAGACGGACGCGACGCTGGATGTGATCGCCGCCGAGACCGGCTTCGCGGACGCCAACCATCTGTGCAAGGTGTTCCGCCGCCATTACCACGTCAGTCCAGGGGCGTACCGCAAGCAGATCCGGTAGGCGGGGTTGGCACGGATCTTCCATGGCCAATATCACGATTACCGTGTAGATGAGATCACTCCTCGCCCGTTAGTGATCAATCGATCCAAGCTTCCGGTGCTCACCCGAGTCCTACTCTCCTCATAATATGCTTTGAAGCGGAGTAGTGTCCTTCGGAGCTAAACAAGTAGCAGGTGTCTCCGAACGGTCTTGTTACGACACGGTCTTGCTACGACACATTTTTGTAGCCGCACTGACTACAACAATGCGGTGCTTCAGAAAAGGTTGCCAGGTATATGATGCGAATAACAAATTGGGCAGGGTTCTTATTGGTGTGCGTCCTGATTCCCGTCGCCGCGCACTCCGCTGGCACCGCGAAGCCGCCGACAAAAAGTAAAGCGAGCAGAAGTGCGGTTAGACGCACGCCTCGTTATCGTGTCGTCAAATCGCGCCTGCCGAAAGGCATCACAAAGAGTCAAATTCACATCGCGGGGCCGGTGAGTTGCATCCGTTACCGAGAAACGTTGGCCGACGTATTAGCGAACGCCGATGCGATAGTCGTGGGCACGCCAACGCAGGAGTTTGTCTACGGGCGGGCGCACTACGCCCTGATGTCGCCCGTGAGCATCTTCGACAAAGGGGGTGAAAGCCTCCCGCTGATAGAGTGGACGGACGGCGCGTTCCGTGTCGAGAGTGTGCTATCGGGGACGGCAATCCAGGTGGAACAGGTCATCTCGGTAAGCGAACCTGTGGGCTTGATGAGTTACGGCGCACAGGGGGTGTTCAAGAGCGTCATCGAGAACTGCTACGAGCTGAAGCAGAACAGTCGGTATGTCCTTTTCTTGAAGCGAAAAAGGAACGGCAAGTATCAGACGTTCAACGCCAACCTCGGGCGGTTTAACACGGACGGGACCGATGCCGAGGACGAAGTCACGGGGAATACAAAGCGCGACGGCTCAAAATCCTTCAAGCAAATGTTACGGGACGAGTTGACGGCGGCGTACGGCGTCACATTCGCGGTGCCGAACACGGCCCCGCTGACCATCATGGGCGTCGGGCCGTCCGGCGTCGTGACAGGGAACTGGCCGGCGTTCACTCTGACCGTGAGCGGCACCGGCTTCAAGAACGGCGCGGTGATCAAGTTCGGGGGCACCGACCGGCAGACCACGTTTGTGTCGGCGACTCGACTAACCGCGCCGATCCAGAACAGCGACATAGCGGCCGGAGGAGGCTTTGACATCACCGTCACGAACCCGGATGAGGGGACGAGCGCGAGTTTTGTCTTCTGGGTAGACGATCTAGTGGCAACCGGGTCCCGTTTTCACCCGTTGCCTTGCTCGGCATCGAGCGGGCGCGTCGCGCTATGCCGCAAGCCGTGAATCAGTAACGTATCAGGTCTGCCAACCCCCCCTTGTCACGGAGCGAGTAGTACATACCATAGCCTCGCGCTGCTATACCGCGCCCGCTTGTCAGCCGTTTCGACGCGCATGCGGTACACTGGCTGCGCCCACCGGGCGGAAGCCACCGGATCAACCGGATCGAATGGTTTCCCTGTTATGTTCTGGGATATTTCCCTGGCGAGCCGTGTGGTCGCCGCGCCGAACGCTTCGGAAACTCTCTCACTGAAGCGTTCGGCGGCGGTATCGCCCTGACTGAAGCGCACGTACTCTCCTGCCGCTGACAGCTCGGCAAGTGCCGACTCGCTGAGGTCGAGTTGAAGCGGGTTCATGAGCGGATCATTTCCATCTGCCGCTATGAGTTCCGTTTGAATTGCTGTCTGAATCGCGCGAGGGCTATATCACCGGGTATGATGCGCCCTGCGGCCTCGTCCTCAAGACTGCGGCCGATAGCGGCGAGGTCATCCTCGTCCGTTTCGCGATCGTAATCCGGTCCATCTCCCTCGTCGTCTATAAAAGCGAACGTGGCGCGACGCACTCGCTCTGTTTCGGGGAGGGCAAGCGCAGCATGGTATGCCGCGTCCGGTAGTTCAAGAGTCAGGGTGGGCATCGTTCTCGGTTGCTCCGTATTTAGTAGAGTATACTGCGGATGAACAACCGCGTCAAAAGTGAACAGAAGATATTCCGACGCCTTACCACATCAGCCCCGGCGTGTACCGAAACCAGATCCAGTAGACATGGTCGGCGCGGGCCTCGCAACGCCCTGTCCATAGCAATTTTCGTGCCACTGACTGCGTCCGTCGGTCACCGTGAAATAATCGTCAGAAGGAAACAACGTCTCGTTACGGCGGTTCGCGCTTCAAAGTCTACTTTGAATTGGGGGATGGTTCCCTGTACTAAACAAACCGGGGCGTTTCAACGTATGCTATCTTTGACAACTCGATGCGAAGCGTGTGTGTAACTCTGCTGGTATGTCTGTCCCTCATCTCTACCATGAGTCGGGCGGATACGTGGAAAGGCACTCGCTATTACGACATCCAAGAACTACGCGCTGAGTGGGGGGACTGAGATGAAACTGATTATAAAACTGTGCTCCCTAGCCATATTGATAGCCGCCACCTCATGCTCCCCGCCAAGCCAGTCACGACGGGCAGGGGTTAAGCGTACGACAGTTCCTAGAGGGACTGATCTGGCGAAGGTTAAGACTACCCACGCTGATTGTAGATACTTTAGCCTCTCGACGTTGAGTGCTATCAAAGCGGATAACAACTCGATCGTCGTCGGCAGACCTACACAGGGCTTCGTTGACAGATCTCACCTCTACACTATACTCAACCAGCCATTCGACCCCCTCGATAGGGATTCTGCGAGCTACTTGAATGAGGCCTGGTCCGAGGGCAGTTTCGTGGTAGATCAGGTGCTGTATGCGCGACCTGGTGACCCGATAAGTGCCGGGCAAACGATCCGATATGCGGAGCCGGTCGGGTTGGTAACGGAGAACGGTAACATCATCAAAACCGTCGAAGATAATTGCCGAGAAACAAAGCAGAACTCGCGCTACGTTATGGTGCTCGACCGTCACAGCAGGGATGGTGTCTATTGGCTGGTGAACCTGAACGAGGGCCGTTTCAACACGGACGGTACTGACGCCGAGGACGAGGTGAACGCCCCCGGCGGTGTAAACACCGACGGGACCAAGACCAGAAAACAAACACTGCGCGAGGAGTTGACCGCGGCGTACGGCGTGGCGTTTGGCACGCTGCCGGGCCCGGGCGTTGTGTCGCACGGCTTCGTCGCGCCGAATGTCGGCACGCCGCCCTTCGGCGCCGAACCCCGGAACGCCGCCCACGCCCGCCGCGCTCGCGCTCCGGGTGAGCATCGCCGTGCCGCAACCGGCGGGCACGTCCGTCCAGGTCGAGAAGCAGGCGGGTGACGGGGCGTGGGCGGTGGGCGGCACGCAAGCCGTGCCCGCCGAGGCGCGGACCGCGACCAGCCCGGTGCTGCTCACTATGTCGCTCCCCCGCGTCATCAAAGCGGGCTACCGCGTCCGCGTCACGGGGGGCGGTCGGACCTCCAGCTACTCAGCCCAATACGAACGTGCCGTAGCCCGGACGGTAGCGTGAAGCCCGACGCCCGCCCGGTAGTCAAACGGATCGGTCTCGTCGTGGATCTATGGAGATCGCTCTCAACCCGCGCGGAAACCGGTATAAATGCGTGGGAAGCGACCTTGACAGAAGCCCGCTCGCCTTATTGTATAAGGCGAGCGGGGCAATCGTGCCCCCCGTGTGTTTCGACAACGAAGGAAAGGTTCTCGTGATTATGGTTTTCTCAAGCAAATGGCGCGCCCGCGCCGTCGCCTCTCTGGCACTTGCCGTTGCCCTTGCCGTGGTGAACGGTACGTCGGTGTTAGCCGACAGTTGGAATGGTACACGTAGCAACGGCAACGCGTGCAACGGTTACTTCCTGGCGCGGTCCGTCTATGAGTACGGATCGGGCTACCCCGAAGCGTTCCGCGCGGGAATACAGGCGTGGTACGGGAGTCTGTCCTCGACAGTCAGCGCAGGCATGTTCGAGCGGAGCAGCTGGCTCCCCCGCACGGACAAATTTTTCGTCGGCGAGACACTAGACAACACGATGGGTGCCCTGACCTGCTATTATACGGGTACAAGCAGTAACAATCTTACAAGGACGCTAGATCACGATTTAAACTGGTATGTATGTACTATCGCGATGTACCCGGGGAATATTCAGGCTGCGGCTGGTGGCGACGCGGACTTCGAGATGCGCCTACAAACAAAAATAGCGACGCATGAGATCGGGCACAGCCTGAAGTTCGCCCACCCCAAGAAGGGTCAGGGAACGTTCCGCGATGATAAGCCGCTAGGCGCGGGAAGGCGTTCTATCATGGAGCAACAAGCTGAGTTCCCCGATGGGTTTGTGCTGGATGGCCTACAAGCCTATGATGTGAACGAACTCATCGCGAAGTGGGGGCAATAAACCATGTCAAAAAAACTTATCGCCCTTGTAGCATCTGTGCTGGTCGGGGGGACGCTCGGAGCGGCGTATCTCACCCGTTCGCGGCCAACGGCATCCGCGAAGGCAGCGGAGATTGCGAAGGCGACTTCCCCCGCCACATCCGCGCGGGAGCATGGAGGGGCGCGGAAGGGTTCCGCCAAAGAGTTGACTTTACTCAAGAGGGCGGCTCAAATCAAGATACCCGCGCATCTCGATCCGGGGAAGATCAAGACTATAAATCAGCAGGCCGAAATGTTCTACAGAAAGACAATATCCAGAGCCCAGGAGTGGGATGCGATCATCGTCGGCAGGCCGTTGCAGGAGTTCGTGAATGAGCGGACGCACTTCGCCACCTACTTCGACAGGGAGGTGCTTGACCGGGACCCAAACACATATCCCCAGAGCGAGTGGACGCGGGGGACGTTCGCGGTAGATCAGGTGAAGTATCTCAAGTCGGGTGCTACCATCGCGGCGGGGCAGACCGTGCCGCTCGTCGAGATGGTCGGGTTGCTCCAGAATAGTTCGTCTCAGTTCTACAAGACCGTCAAAGAGAATTGTTACGAGATGAAGCAGGGTGCGTCGTACGTAGTGTTCGTCCGACGGTTAGCGGATGGCACCTACATAGCTGAGAACTATAATTTGGGGCGTTTCAACACGGACGGAACCGACCCCGAGGATGAGATCGGCGGTAACACCTACCCGGACGGCACGAAAAGCGACAAGCAAAAGTTGCGCGACGAGTTGACGGCTCAGTACGGGGTGACATTCGTGGTGCCGACCACGACCACGCCGGCCATCATCAACCTGAGTCCGGCTTCCGCAGCGGCAGGCGGGGCGGGGTTCACGCTGACGGTGGGCGGCACAGACTTCAAGAACGGCGCGGTGATCAAGTTCGGGGGCACCGACCGGCAGACCATGTTCCTGTCGGCCACGCAATTGTCCGCGCCGATCCTCGCAAGCGACATCGCCACGGCGGGGAGCGTTCCGGTGCTCGTCACGAACCCAGATGAGGGGACGAGCGCGAGTTTCGTGTTCTATGTCGACGACAGAGGGACTTTTCTTCCTATAGAAGGGATGCCATGAGCGAAAGGCGCGAGACACCCTCAGGGAATAATGCGTCGCCGCGAGTAGAGGATCTAAAGAAAAACCCGACTGACACCAGCCGGGTTTCGTTCTATGTAGCCGTTTCGCGGCGTCTACTCGCGGTCTTTGTTCCGCTTGCGCATCTTCGGGTCGAGTTCGCGCTTGCGCATACGGATGCTTTTCGGCGTGATCTCCAGGAAATCGTCCGGCCCGATGTATTCGAGCGACTTGTCCAAGCCCATCTCCTGCGGGCGGGTCAGGCGTACCGCCATATCCGCGTTCGAGGAGCGCATGTTGGTCAACGCCTTCATCTTACAGGCGTTCACTTCGAGATCGCCTTCCCGCTGATGCCGACCGATAATCATGCCCTCGTACACCTCAACGTTCGCGCCGAGGAACAGCTCGCCGCGCTCTTCGGCGTTCGACAGGCCGAACGGCGTGGTCATGCCGGTCTCCGACGAGATCAGCGAGCCTTGCCGGGCGCGGGTGATCTCGCCCGCCCACGGCCCGTAGCCCTCGAACAGAGTAGAGAGCACGCCGGTGCCGCGCGTCAGCGTCAGGAACTGGTTTCGGAAGCCGAGCAGACCGCGCGTCGGGATCACATACTCCAGCCGCACGCCCGCGCCACGATCCGCGGGCCGCATGTCCTGCACCTCGCCCCGCCGCGTGCCGAGTGCCTCCATAACCGCGCCCTGATACTCTTCCGCGACCGAAATAAGCGCACGCTCGTACGGCTCCTGCTTGCGGCCGTCGTCCCCGATGCGCGTTAACACCTCGGGCATGGAAACCTGCAACTCATACCCTTCGCGGCGCATCGTCTCGATCAGCACCGCGAGATGCAACTCGCCGCGTCCGAACACGACGAACTGATCCGGCGAGTCGGTCTCATTTACCCGCAACGAAACGTTGGTTTCAAGTTCCTTGAAAAGCCGCTCGCGGATGCGCCGCGAGGTCGAATATTGCCCTTCGCGCCCGGTGAAGGGCGACGTGTTGACCGCGAATGTCATTTGCAGGGTCGGCTCGTCCACCGACGGCGCGGGAAGCGCGCTCGGGTTGTCGCCCGACGCGATGGTCTCGCCGATGGTGATCTCGGGTAGTCCAGTCACGGCGATGATGTCGCCGGGGAACGCCGCGTCTACCGGGGCGCGCTTCAGCCCGTCGTAGACAGAAACCTGTTGAACGCGGGCGTTGTAGGACGTCCCGTCGCGCCGGAACACGACCACGCCCTGGTTCGTGCGCAGTGTTCCGGAAAACACCTTGCCGATGCCGAGGCGACCGAGGAACGGGTCGCCGTCAATCGTGGACACCATCGCCTGCACGCCATCGTTCTCGTCGCCCGTGACTTTCGGGGACGGCACATGCGCCAGAATCGTCTCGAAGAGCGGTTGCAGATTCTCCGCCGGGGAGTTTTCCCAGTCGAGCGTCGCGATGCCTTTCAGCGCGGCGGTGTAGACCACCGGGAAGTCAAGTTGCTCGTCGGTCGCGCCGAGCGCGGCGAACAGGTCGAAGGTCTGGTTGACCACCCAATCGGGCCGGGCGTCAACCCGGTCTATCTTGTTGATGACCACGACCGCCTTCAGGCCGGACTGCAACGCCTTTTCGAGCACGAAGCGCGTCTGCGGCATGGGGCCGTCCACCGCGTCCACCAGGAGCAGAACGCCGTCAACGACGAGCATGACGCGCTCGACCTCGCCGCCGAAGTCGGCGTGCCCCGGCGTGTCCACGACGTTGATTTTGACGTCCTTGTAGGAGATAGCCGTATGTTTAGAGATGATCGTGATCCCGCGCTCTTTCTCCTGATCCATCCGGTCCATGACGCGGCTGGCGATCTCCTGGTTATCCCGGTAAACACCTCCCTGACGTAGCATTCCGTCCAGAAGCGTGGTTTTACCGTGGTCAACGTGCGCGATGATCGCTATATTTCGTAGTTGCTGTGCCATAATGAAAGCCTGTTAAAATGTATCAAAGTCAACAATCGTTGACGCGACGAAAGACCCGCGCCGAGCGAAGTTCCTTCTTCGGCGCGGGTCGGAAAATTACCGCCCGTATTGTATCACGGCGGGGGTGACACTACCACGCCCGCCACGCCCGCCACGCCCAGCCGCCCAGCGGGGACGCGATCAGGCGGGTTTCGCCTCAACCCGCACGTGTGTACGCGCGGGCGGCTCCCCAAAATACTTGAGCAGGGCGGGGCAGAGCCAGCCCTCCAGCCCGAAATCGGCGGCGCGATAGACGTTGCCGCTTGACTCCGCGCGCACCCCATTGAGGCGGTGCTGGTAGCCGGGGAACTCAGTCCCGCTGAACATCATTCGGAACCCCGTGCCGGGGTCCGGCAAGTGCCGGACCATCTGGCTGATGATAATATCCGTGCCGCCGACGAACGGCTCGCGGTTCAACCCTTTCACCGGGTCGTCAAAGACCCACATACCCATCCACTCATACGGCGCGATCACGGAAATTGCGTTCATATTTTGTTACTCCTTCTTCGTCTTTATCGCCGCGCGGCGGCGATCCGATAGAAGCGGGCTACTTCCGCCCCGGCTCCGCCTGCCAGCGGGCGAGGATCATCGTCACGTCGTCGCGCAGGGCACCCTTGCCGCCCCCGTAGTTGCGCACGCTCCGCACGATGGCGCCCTTAACTTCCTCCAGAGGGCGACGCGACGACAGCGCGTCGTGCGCCAGCCGCGCCACGCCTCTAGAGCCGAGGAACGACCCCGTCCAGGCGTCGCGCACCTCGGTCAGGCCGTCCGTGGTCATCAAGAGGCAGTCGTCGCTACCCATCGGCAGGATCTGCCGCTCGTAGTCCTCGTCTGGCAACGTGCCGATCATCAACCCTCCGCACTGTATCTCCTCGGTGCTCGCGGCAGTGCCCGATCCGCTCCCCCGTAGGATCATCGGTGCCTCCGCGCCCGCCACGGCGGCTCGGAGGTAGCGGGTCCGTACATTGACGACCACCACCGCTATGGGCACCAGCGGTGGGTTCTGTCCGCGCTCGCCCCGGTACGATTCCCACAACAGCCGGTTCAACAGGCGGAGCGACACGGCGGGGTCGCGGTACTGCCGGAGCAGAGTGCGTAGGGAGAACTTCAGTTCCGCCGTGGCGACCGCCGCGCTCAGACCCTTCCCCAGTACATCCCCGACGACCAGCGCGATCTCGCGGTCGCTGATCGGGAACGCGTCGCAGAAGTCGCCGCCGACCTGCGCCTCGTCGCTCGCCGGCTCGTACAGAAGCGCGGCTTCCAGGCCGGGGTAGTTCGTGCCACCGGGTAGCGGGAGTAGCACGCGTTGCAACGTTTCCGCAATCCGACTTTGCTGATGGAGGAGCACTTCCTTCGCGGATTCTAGCTCCTTGCGGTCCGTGATGTCGCTGTGCGCCCCGGTCACGCGCCACGCGGTGTTATCGTCACGCCGCAACGCGCTGGCCCGCGAGCGTATCCACAGGTACCCGCCACCCTCGTGCCGGATACGGAACTCAATATCGTACTCCATCCGCTCGCCGACGATGAACTGCGCGTAGGCTTCGGCGACCGGCTCGCGATCGTCCGGGTGTACCGACTCCAGCCAGTCTTCCGGCGAGTAGAGCGCGTCCGCGCGCGAGCCGCCGCCCGTCCTGCCGAGTATCTGCGCCCAGCGCGGCGACACATACGCCTCGCCGCTCTCCAGATCCCAGTCCCAGACAGCTTGACCAGTCGCGGCGAGAGCGCGCTCGAGCCGGTCCCGCTCCTCGCGCAGACGGGCCTCGCTCCCGCCCGTCCGGCGCAGGAGGACGTAGTATATCTTCGGCTTGTCCTTATCGGCGGCGAAGCCGACCGCCGCGTCCGGCTTGTAAGAGCCGGTCACCTCAAGGCAGGAGTCGGGGAGCGGGAGCAAGAGGGTGGCCCTCGTCACTTCGGAGCGACCCGAGAGTGCGCCGATCAGTTCCGGAAGGTAAGGCGGCCCTTCCGTATCACGGTCGCCGCCGAGGAGGACGCGCGCCTGCTCGGATAAGTAGGTGCATCGCCAGTCGTCACGCGCGACCTCGAACGCCGCGACCCCCTGCTCCGCCGTATTCTCCAGTAGGAACGCTGACAACGCCACGTGCTCTTCGGCGGAGAGAACAGGCTTGTCGGGCGACGGGAAGTTAGGCAACATGGTGTGTGATGGTTGCTACAAATATCGGGGGGCACCCCCCGGTCGTGGCCACTCGCGCCCATCCCGTGATGTTCTCGCGCATGCGATGCGCCAGGCGGAACGGTTCCTTTTGGCGCGCGGGGCGATATTGGCGTACCATACTACCCTGTAACAAGCACAGATCCGAGGAAAAACAGCAACCGATATGAGTTTAATTCCCTACGTCGTGGAACAGGACGCGCGCGGCGAGCGTTCCTACGATATTTATTCCCGGCTACTTAAGGACCGAATCATTTTTCTAGGCACCCCGATCAACGACCAGATCGCGAATTTGATCATCGCCGAACTTCTTTTCCTGGAGAAAGACGATCCCGACCGGGATATTGACCTGTACATCAATTCGCCCGGCGGCTCGGTGACGGCGGGCCTGGCGATCTACGACACCATGCGGCTGATCAAGTGCGACGTTTCCACCATCTGCGTCGGTATGGCGGCCTCCATGGGCGCGGTGCTCCTCGCGAGCGGCACCAAAGGCAAACGCTATTCGCTCCCGCATTCACGCATCATGATACACCAAGTGTCCGCCGGGTTTCAGGGTACCGCGATTGACATTGACATACAAGCGCGCGAGATCCTCAAAATGAACGAGGAACTCGCCCGAATACTTCAGACGCACACCGGGCAGGAGATGGAGCGTATCAAGCGCGACATTGACCGGGATTATTTCATGCGCGCGGAGGAGGCTGTCGCGTACGGGGTGGTAGACACCGTGATCAAGCGCGACCGCCGTTAAGCGGCGCGGCGGGAGGACTGAGCGATGGCACGATGGGGGTATGATCGCAACGACAGCCGGTGCGTTCTCTGCGGCAAGAACCGCGAGCAGGCGCGTAAACTGATCCTTGGCTTGCACGGCGGCGTCTGCCTCGACTGCGTGGATCTTTGCAACGATGTCATCCGCACCGAGGGGAAGACCGGGGAGTGGGAACAGCCGGTGGCCGCGATTCCCCGGCCCCGCGACATCCACCGGGTCCTGGGCGAGTATGTCGTCGGGCAGGACAGGGCGAAGCGGGTGCTGTCGGTCGCCATCTATAACCATTCCAAGCGGCTCCATGCCCCCCGCACTGATGTCGAACTACAGAAGTCGAACATCCTGCTCGTTGGGCCGACTGGGAGCGGTAAGACGCTACTCGCGCAGACACTCGCCCGCGTCCTTAATGTGCCGTTTGCCATCGCGGACGCGACCAGCCTCACCGAGGCAGGCTACGTCGGCGAAGACGTGGAGAGCATCCTGCTCCGCCTGATTCATGTCGCGGACAACGGCGACCCGTTCCCCGTCGTGCTCCAGAACGCCCAGCGCGGCATCGTTTATGTGGATGAGATTGACAAAATCGCCCGCAAAAGCGATTCGCCGTCTCTGACCCGCGACGTTTCTGGCGAGGGGGTTCAGCAGGCCCTACTCAAGATTATGGAAGGCACCGTGGCCCACGTCCCCCCGCAGGGCGGGCGCAAACACCCGCACGGCGAGACCATCCCGTTCGACACGTCCGACGTGCTGTTCATTTGCGGCGGCGCGTTCGGCGGGCTGACGGAGATCATCGAGCGGCGCGTCGGGCGGCAGGAGATCGGATTCCGCGCGAAGATAACCAGTCGGCTGACGAGCGAGAACCGGGCGGGACGCGCCGCGACCGCGCTCGAACAACTGACCGCCGAAGACCTGAGCAAGTTCGGGCTGATACCCGAGTTCGTCGGGCGGTTGCCGGTGATCGCGACGCTCGACGCTCTAGACGAGGAGGCTCTAGTACGCATCCTGACCGAGCCGAAAAACGCCTTAGTAAAACAGTTCCGCAAGTATTTGGAGATGGACGGGATCGCCCTGTCGTTCACAGATGAGGCCCTGACCGCCGTCGCGCGGGAGGCACTGCGGCGCGGTGCCGGGGCGCGCGCGTTGCGGGCCATACTCGAGGAGTTATTGCTCGACCTGATGTACGATGCGCCGTCAGAGCGTTGGGACGAGTGTGTCATCACCGCCGAAATGGTCGCCGAGCGATCCGTGACGGGCGGCATGGCAACCGCGACGCCCGGACTGCGACTCGCCGCGTAGCCTCCCGTCGCTTACCTTCCTGACACGGTGCCTGCTCTTAACGCCGTGCTTCTGCTCAGTACGCGGCTCCGGTGCTTTTCGTCCCGCCGACCCGGAGCCACATTGCCTCACGTTTGGCTCACGCGCCATCCTTATACTCACAACCGTCATGGCTCGTAAACCGTGACCTGAAAGGATCTGCATGTCATGACGTTTCTTCGTAAGTATTCATCCGCGGCCACCTTCGCCGGAGTGTCCGCTTTGTTCTGTTTATCGGGGGCACTTGCCTTGCTATCCGCCCCCGCCGCCCACGCCGGATTATATGTTGCCGCCGACCGCACGGTCGCGGGAGGCAACCCGATCACCTCCACCGACTTTGGTGTCTATGTCGGGCGTGACGCCGCTAACAATCGGTTCGCCGGAGTCCATGCCGACCTGGTAGGTGCCCACGACTCTTGGAATCTGGAATCTTTGTCCGACAGCGTCGTGTCGGTGACCTCGGGTACCTACATCGAGCAACTGTATGCCCAGGAGAATAGTACGGTCACGGTGACGGGTGGCTTGATCAACAACGGAATCAATGTCAGTGATCGCGCCCTGTTGACACTCATGGGGGGGACGAGTACGACGCAGATCGCCGTCTCCAGCGCGGTACCCACCCTGCCCGGCGGTAAACGCGCCACGGCCAACGTGCTCGGAGGGAGCTTTAATAACGGTGCCCAATCGTCGAACTACGGCATTCTCAACATCTCTGGAGGCTCTTTCGCGAACGCCGTCATCGGGTTCGGTAACTCGGAGATCACCTACGGAGGCACCGCCACCACTCTTCACATGTATGCCTATGACAACACGCATATTTCTGTCACTGGGGGCGACATCGGTGATCTACGGGTCACGAACGCGGGGGTGGTGGATGTTTACGGAGGACGCATCAGCCCGAATACGGTGTATGCCCAGTCACAAACGGCCGTGATCAACTTCTACGGCAATAACCTGCAATTTAGCAACCCAACAGCAGGTACGTTCGGCGGGAGCGGCGGCTTCTACTGGGATCTATCCGGCACGTTACGAAACGGCGACGCGCTGAGCACGCGCCTATTTGACGCGGGAGGCGGGGTAACCGCACCTACCACGATCCGCTTCAACCCCACCGCCGCCGTACCGGAGTCAGGAACTGGCTTGTTGCTGACTTGCGTCGTTTTGCCGGTCGCGGCTATTGCGTCTCGCCGCCGACGCGTGATGAGTGCCGAAACCAGGTAGACGGTGGCTCGGGGGCACCGGTCGTGGCGCGGGCGTTATTGTTCGGCGTCGTTGCCGGTCCCGGTTGGGGGCGGCGTGCCCGATTTCACCGCCGCTTCGAGCGTTGCAAGCAGTTGGCCTGCCTTCTGCCGGTGTGTCTCCGCGCGGGCCTGGATGGCGGCACGTCGTTGCGGGTCGGTCTGAGCCAGTGCCGTGCGGGTCGTTTGCAGGTAGGTGTGCATCTCACGGCGCAACCCGATGCTGATGCCTTGCAGGGCGACAGGGTAGCGCGCCGGTTGGGTGGCGAGTCCGACAGTCGTGGAAAAACCCTCGACCTGCGTGTCAATCGAATCCCACTCGGAGGCGGAGAGCAGATGGGGGCCGTCAACGCCGCTGTCGCTCTCCACCGCCTCTTTATGGCTCATGCGCGCCGCCGTCCGGGTCGTATTGGCGGCATACCACTTCCTTGAGGCTTCCCCCGATGCCTCGTAGGCGGCGCGGCAGTCGCCGAGCAGATCGGTGATATGTTCGCGGTCGGCGTCGGACGCGAACACTACGCGGGGGGCGATCGGGCGCGGCGGGACCATGGACGGCGCGGAGAGGGACACTGGCGCGGAGATGGACACTGGCGCGGCGGCAACCGGGGCAGGACGTCCCGTGACGCTCGCGCGGGGCGCGGCGTAGGCGGGCGCGGCACGTACCGTGGGCGCGTTCGCGGCCAGCCCGTTGCGCTCGACCCCGGTCTTGATCCCGTCGTAGGCGAGCCGAAAACAGAGGAACACGAGGGCGATCACGAGCACGCCGCCGAACGCCAACGCTACCTTATTCATGGACGGTGCCGTGTGGTGCCCCGCGTCGGTGCCACCGAGATCCGTTTGGTTCGCCCAGGCGACCGTCTGCTCGTCGCCGCGTATTGCCGCGCCGTAGTCCCCGCTTTTTTCCTCGTGCTGTATCATATTTCGTCCCCTGTCTACCATCGGTTCGCCGTGGTCGAAACATTATCCTGCGAAAAGCGTGCCATGGCGGTTCGGATAATTTTTCCAGGGACTGGACACATGCTCTGGGAGCACGGATTAAAAACAAAACCGCCCCGTGCTCGCGCTATCTCGCGCGAACACGGGGCGGCTCCGCTTCGGAACAGCAAGCTGACTATCTAAGGCACTCGCTACGAGACCCTGCGTCGGCGGGCGAGCCACAGGCACGCGCCGAGGAGCGGTAAACCCGCGACCAACAGTCCAGCGGTGTCGCCCTCCGGCACCACGGTCGGGCCGATAGGAGGCAACTGGGTGGTGCCCTCGGCGGTAGGTCGCGCGGTGATGGGTTCCGCCTCGGCGGTCACCAGATCCGCGTTGCCACCCTTGCCCTGCGTCGCCGCGAAAACAAGCGGGATCAACAACGCGGGTAAATAATCGTTGATGCTCGAACCGCCTACCCTCTCCAATATGTCACCGACGCCCGGCAGGGAACTTGACCCTACCACGTCAGTAGCGGGAACCGCGAACGCGAAGTCAGCGGCAGGGAGCGGCGGCGACAGTGCTAGCGCGCCACCATCCGCAGGCATAGCCAGCGAGGCGACCATCGCTACACCCTGTGGGACATCAAGAACGGGCGTGAAGCCCTCGGGCAACACGTTCGACGGTGCATTCGCGTATTCGAGTGGGCTCGTGCTTAAACTCGCCCCCGGCAGGGCTGTCGTCAGGGGATTCGAGCAGTTCCACTTGATGACCGGTGCTCCCTCGCGCGTCGCCCATACCCGCGTTCCGGACGGCAGTGTCGTCCGCACCGGGTAGATGCTACCGCTCTTGGTCACGCCGAAGGTGGTCACAGTCTCCTGTCTCGGCAGATCCATCGGCACGAGCGCGTTCTGCACGAACGACAAAACCCGGTCCTGCGATACTCCGAAGTGGCGGGAGTAACGTTGCAATAGCACATCGTTCTTGGACAGGTAGTCGGCGAACGCTTTGGGCGAGTCCCCGTAGGTTGAGTGCGGCGCGAACGAATCGTGCAGGTCCGTCGGGTTGGACGACAGGCGGCGTGGCTCTACCGATTGGGCGAAAGTGGGTGTCATGGAGCCAGTGAGAATAGTAGCCAGTGTCATAACTCGGACAGCGGCGCAAAGCGGTTTGTTGTGTGTGCGATCAGTATACATTTGTCTACCTTTTACTCGTTATTTCTACATCAGGACAACGTCCTATTCTATATATAACCAATACAAAGGGGGGATAAACCTGAAGCCGACAAAAAAACTGGTAAAAAAATCGGCGCCGAAATCAGTTGTCTTAACTGTTCTCGACGCCGCGGGGAATGTCCCTGGATGGATCGCTCACACCGAGTGATACCCGTGTCTACATAGTTCTACACCAAACAGGCTAAAAACAGGCGCATTTTTGTCTGTTATTTTCTCAGCACGGAATATACGAGGGGTGCTACAGACGCGGCAACGTCGCCGATATGTAGAGTCTGCCGGAGCGCGGCGAGCGCGGCGACTGATCCGGCTTCGTCGCCCGCGTGGACGACTGCCAACGTCTCGCCGACATGAACGGCATCGCCGACCGATTTGCGCAGTACGACCCCGACAGACGGATCAATCGCGTCCTCCTTGCGCCCACGTCCCCCGCCGAGCGCGACCACTACCTCGCCGACGCGACGCGCGGCGATACGTGTCACCCACCCGTCCCTCTCCGCGACCAGCGGCGACTGAAACGGTGCCACGGTTAGTACTCCGTCAGGGTCGTCTACAACACGTGCATCACCTCCCTGTGCCGCGATGATCGCCCGCAACTTGTCCCGAGCCGCCCCCGATCTCAGCAACACCTCCGCGCGTTCCCGTCCCGCCTCCGGCGACGCGGTGATCCCGGCGAGCGCGAGTCCTTCCCCGGCGAGCGTCAGGCAGATCTCCCGGAGGCGGCGGTTCTTGCGCGCGTCCGGGATGTCGGGGGAGAGCATCTCGACCGACTCGGCGATCTCGAGCGCGTTCCCGATCGCGTAACCAAGCGGCGCGTCCATGTCGGAGATCACCGCCGTGGCGCGGCGGCCGTTCGCCGCCGCGCCGTCCACCAATGCCCGCGCCAGTGCCTCTGCCTCCGCGAGGGTTCCGACCAGCGCGCCGTCGCCGGACTTGACATCAAACAGGAAATGTCTGGCACCCCCGGCGAGTTTCTTAGACAGGATGGACGAAACAATCAGGGGCAGGCAACCGATGGTCGCGGTCGCATCCCGCAGGGCGTACAGTTTCTTGTCGGCGGGCGCGATGGCGTCGGTCTGACCGGCGAGGCAGGCACCGATGTTTCGTACCTGCGTGATCATCTCGGCGGGCGATAAGTTGACGCGGAAGCCGGGGATGCTTTCCAATTTATCGAGTGTGCCGCCCGTGTGTCCAAGGCCACGCCCGCTCATTTTGCAGACCCGCGCGCCCGCCGCCGCCAGGAGCGGCACCACGATCAGCGTCGTTTTGTCGCCGACGCCGCCGGTGCTGTGCTTGTCAACGGTCGGGGCGGTTGTGCTGACGCCCGATAAATCTAGCATCTCCCCGGAGCGTGCCATGGCGTCGGTCAGTAGGGCCGTTTCCGTGCCGGTCATGCCGCGCAGGTAGATCGCCATCAGCAGTGCCGACGCCTGGTAATCCGCCACCTCGCCGCGCACGTACCCCGTAATGAATGACCCTATCTCCACCCCCGTGAGTTCTCCGCCGTCCCGCTTCTTCGCGATTATCTCCTGCACACGCATAATGTTACTCCTCGTCACTCGGTTGTGCCCGCCGTAGGGCGATTGCATCATAGTCTTCCTGATTCCCCATGAATATAGTCGGACGCGTGGCAAACCAAGCTATGATGCAATCGCCCTGGTGCCCGCCGGGATACTGGCACCCGGTTTTTCGTTTCATGCTATCATAGGCAGATGAAAACGGACTCCACCCCCGTAATCGAGACGAGGGCTTTGCGGAAGATTTACCGGGGCGCGAAGTTCGCGGCGGTCGAGTCGCTCGACCTGACCGTGGAGGCGGGGCAGGTGTTCGGCTTCCTGGGTCCGAACGGCGCGGGCAAGACGACCACCATCGGAATGTTGCTGGGCAATGTTTTCCCGACGGGCGGGACCGCGACCGTGCTCGGGAAGAAAATCGGCGACCGCGAGACGCGGCGGTTCATCGGCTACCTGCCGGAGAAGTTTCAGTTCCACGAGTTTCTCACCGCGACCGAGTTTCTAGACACGCACGGGCGGCTGTATGGGATGAGCGCGGGCGACCGCAGGCGGCGCATTCCCGAGGTGCTGGAGATCGTCGGGCTGTTGCCCAGGGCGAAGGACAAACTCGGCGCGTTTTCGAAGGGGATGCAGCAGCGGGCGGGCCTCGCGCAGGCGATCCTGCACGAGCCGACCCTGGTGATACTGGACGAGCCGACATCCGCGCTGGACCCGCTCGGCAGGCGGGCGGTGCGCGACATCGTTTTGTATCTAAAGGGGCGCGGCACGACGGTGTTACTTAATTCGCACCTGCTTTCCGAGATCGAGCTGACCTGCGACACAGTCGCCATCATCAAGCGCGGCCAGATCGTGCGGCAGGGCACGGTGGACGAGATCACGGCACCCGCCGCCTCGGTGACGGTGGAACTCGAAATCGTCACGCCGATTCTGCGCGAAGCCGCGTCCCGCTTCGGTGCCATCTCGGTCCCCGACGACGGGACGCCGCTCCTCACTGTCCAGTTGCCCGGCGACGCGATAACCCGCATTCCCGAACTGATCACCGCGCTGGTTCAATCGGGCGGACGGATACGCGCGGTGGTGCCGGTGCGCGAAACATTGGAAGACGCGTTCGTGCGCGTGATGGAGACGGACGCGGGCACGTGAGCGAGACGCCAGGCCCAGCCGCATACAGAATGAGGCATCCGCGTTCGGGAGACGGCGCGGCGTTTAGCGTGGTAGCAGGGGAAACCGGACGCCGCGCCGAATAGTAGCGTCTAATGCACCGCTCTTTTAACGCGGCGGCTCCCGTTGCCGCCGACTATTCCCCCGACTCGCTTTACGTCGCCGATGCCGATGGGCTTCGTGAACTCGCCGAACGTCTCGAACCCGCCCTCGCCGCTGACCCCCGGCTCGCGTTTGACACGGAGTTCATCCGCGAGCGCACGTATAAGCCCGTGCTGGAGATCATCCAGGTCGCCACGGCGGACGGGTTCATTGCCATCCTTGATGTGCCGGCTTTAGGCGGCGAACTCGGCGTCCTCGGCGACCTGTTCCTCAACCCCGACGTGCTGAAGATCCTGCACGCGGGCGGACAGGACATGGAGATCCTGGCCTCGCGCCTCGGAGAGCCGCCCGCGCCCGTGTATGACACGCAGGTCGCCGCCGCGTTCGCCGGGTACTCGCTCCAGACAGGATACGGCGCGCTCGTGCAGGCAGTGCTGGCGGTGCGCCTCGCCAAGGACGAAGGGTTCGCCGATTGGTCTCGCCGCCCGCTCACCCCCGCGATGCGCGAGTATGCCGAGAATGACGTGCGCTACCTGCACGCCGTCCACGACAAGTTGTCCGCGATACTGATCCGGCGCGGGCGCGCGGCGTGGGCGGACGACCAGATGGGCCGCTCGCTCCTCGCGGGCACGGAGGAGTTGCCGCCGCGGGAGTTGTGGCGCAAAGTGGGCGGCAAGAACGTGCTTGACGGGCGGGGTCTCGCGGTGCTACGCGAACTCGCCGAATGGCGCGACGCCGAGGCGCATCGCCGGGATAAGCCGCGCCGCTCCGTGGTGAAAGATGATTTTTTGATCGAGATCGCGCGCCGCGCCGCGACCGACGCGCACGCGATTCTGACCCTGCGCACCGCGCCCGCTAATTTAGGCGAGAAGAACGCGCAGGCACTGGTCGAGGTGGTGAGACGCGGCGTCGCGGTGCCGCCCGAGGAACGCCCCGAAGCGGACGCGCTCCCGCCTCTTGACGAGCAGGGTACAGTGCTCCAGGAGATGTTCAACACCGTGGTGCGTCTGCGCGCGACCGAGGAGAGTCTGCCGCCTTCGCTACTCGCGTCCGGGGACGATCTGCGCTCCCTCGCGGCCGAGCGCGCCCGCCCCGACTTCGAGGGGCCTCTGTTCTCCGGGTGGCGCGGGGGGCTGGTCGGGAAGCCGCTCCGGGATCTGCTGGAGGGAAGGCTCACCATCGGGTACGACCCCCGGCGTCGGCGCGTGGTGCTACAAAACGCGGGCGAATAATTTTTCGACCGGTGGCACGCTATTTGCTCAGAAATGACATTGCATTTGTGGAAGCTTGCTTCGTGCTTGTCGCGCTAGACGATGGGTACCTATTCATGCCCACATCCGGCGCGAAAAATGCTACACTTGTCCGCCATTAACGGCAGATATTTCGGTGATCGGCAGATCGTTCTTGGCGCGGGTTGCGTCGTTCTTGCCCAAATCCCATTTAGAACCTTTATTCCAATGCAGTTAAATGAAAAATATGACGACAGGCCGGGGACGGCGGGCGAGCGCATCATCGCTATCCTCGGCGGTGCCGAACTAGAGCGCGCCTGGAAAGAATGTCTCGCGGTTTGGGAGAATTCCTCGCCCGCGCAACGCGCCGATTGCCGCGCCTTTGTCGTCCACTTACGCGACGGTTTCGTCCGCGTGCTCCGCGACGTGGACGACGCCCAGGAGCAGGAGACTATCGCCGCGATCTTCTATATGCAGGTCAAGGCGCAGTGGATTCTGATCAACACACAGTCCGGCTACCAGATCCAGAACGGGCGCATGGACGGTGCCCTGTTCTGCCGCGCCGCGATGCTGTCCGGGCTTCTCGGCGCGCTGGAGCCGGTGCTCCGCGGGCCCGATCTGGCCCGGATCACGAACTTCCTGGCCGAACCGACCGGGAGCGAGGCGGTATCCAGTGGCGACGTATCCCGGCTGGAGTCGCTCCTGGGGGCGGATGTGGTCGCCTCGGATAATCTCGCCGATGGGAGTCCGTCGGGCATGGTCATCGTTGACGCCCACGCGCTCCAGGGCCGCCTCCAGCAGTTGACGACGCGGCTCGACGAGAGCGAGCGGGAGTGGCGGGAACTCGAATCCGACCTCGGCGTCTCGGGGAGAGACGGCATCTCCGACATGTTCCGCCGACTACATCTGGTGCCCACCGAGGGCGCGGCGGGTGCCGAAACGGATACCGAGCCCGATGACGCCCCGACCCGCGCCGCCCGCGCCGAATGGGCGGCCCAGCGCGAGACGCAGTTACGCGCGTTACGCCATGAATTGGGGGCAATTTCCGCCGACTGGGAGCGCGTGCGGGTGGAGACGGGGGCGAGCGACCCGGCGACGCTGATCATCTCCTGGCGGCACGTGCTCGACTCGCTCGGAACGGCGCATAAAGAGATAACGCGGGAGCGCGCCACGCTCGCCACCCTGCGCGCCGAGTACGGGGACGCGGTGACGGGGGAGCGGATCATCGGGGAGATACGGCGGTTGTCATCACTGGTCGCCGAACAGCAAACCCGCGCCGAAGCGGCCCGCGCCGAAAACGAATATCTGGAGCGCGAGTTTGGCACGGTTGTTGCAAGCCAGATGGTGGCATTGGTACGAGGGCTACGCGACCGGGTCACCGAGTTGTCCGCGAAAGAGGCGGACGAGGAGACGAACCGGGCCGGACTAGTCCGCGCGTTCGACACCACCGACGCCGACGAGATCGCCTGCAAAATAAGGGCGGCGCGTGATCAGCTAGCAGTGACCGCGAAGGAAATGGTGTCGCTACGCGCGGACCGGTATGTCTTCCAGAACGAGTTGGGGAAGACCGACGCCCGCGAAATCGTCGCGATGATACACAGTCTGGAACGACGCGTGGAAGGCTACCGCGAAATGTCGGACCTTCTCGACAGCATGGATCAGGCACTCAAAACACTCAACTCGTAGCGGAAATCACGAACAAAAATAACCGAACAGATTCGAGACAACAAACATGTTTAACTTCGGGGGAAAAACACGAGCACTGCAAGAGCAACTCGACGCGGTACAGAACGAAATAGGGCCTCTTCGCGTTGACCGGGAACGGCTCCGCAAGGAGTTGGGCCTAGAGCGCGCCGCCGACGTCATCGCGCACATCCGCAACCTGGAAACGCGGGTCGCGGAGCTATCGCCCGCCCCGAGTGCCGACGACGACAACCCGCTCGCCGGGCTTTCGGACCCGAAACAGGTGCTACTCAAAATCCGGCAGTTCACCGGCAAGATCGAATCGCTCAACGGCTCGGTGGCATCCATGGAGCAACAACTCGCCAGCCTGTATGAGGACAAGGAGCGGTTGGAGCGCGAGATCGGCGCGTCGGAAGTTGACGATGTGCTCGAAGCCTTCCGCCAGCTACAGACTACGATCGGCTCGATGGAATCGCAACTCATGACGATGTACGCCGCCCGTGAGCATCTAGAAGTCGAACTCGGCGATTCCGACGCGAGGAGCGTGGTGCGCCGCTTCAAACTGGTCGCGCAAATGGTGCGCAACATGGAACACGAAATCGGCGACACGGTTTTCGCGAACCTTGACGCGGCGGATGGCGTTAGCAACGACGTGGCATCATCCGTTATGGCGGGTGGCATTCACGCGAAGGAAGGAATTAAATAAAATGAGTTTTGTTTCCACCGAGCAACTACGTGATTTGCCGCACATGAGCAAGTCCGAGGTGGATGCCCTGCCATTCGGTTGTGTCCGCGTGGACGACGGCGGCACGATCCAACTTTACAACAAATACGAGTCGGAGCTTGCGAACGTCAACCCTTCGGACGCCATGGGGCGCAACTTCTTCCGTGAGCTCGCGCCCTGTACCAATAACCGTCTCGTCTTCGGGCGGTTCAAGGACGGAGTCGCGGCGGGTGCGCTGGACGCCGAAGTGACCTACGCCTTCACCTATAAAATGCGGCCGACGCTGGTGCAGATCCACCTGTACCGCGATCCCGGCACAAAGACGAACTGGGTCATGGTTAAGCGGGTTGGGGCGGGCAAATAGGCTACTGCGCGACGGGCCTAGATACGGGCGCGGGCACCGGCGGCAACGCC
>JAYUUO010000286.1:0-22720 GCA_043754515.1 Armatimonadota bacterium | reverse complement strand
AGCGCGGCAGGAGCGACTTCAGGGCGTGGAGGTTGTCCCCCTGCACTAGCAGGTTTCCGGTATCGTCGCCGACGCTGAGTTCGGGCACCGCGTGAAGGAGGCGACAGGGGACGGTTTCGGCGTGGGTCAGAACCGCGTTGCGTCCCTTCCAATCGAGGCTCGGCATGGGGGCAGTATATCGTGTTTACGGGGGTGTTCCCTTAGCCCCCCAGGGCGATTGCATTATAGATACGTTGCTAGTCGGGTGTATGCTCGCGCCCCGATCCTGTGGGGTGATAATCGAGAAGGCAACCGGTCTATGATGCAATCGCCCTGTTTAGCCCCCTCGTCGCCCTCTCACCCCCCTGCCCCCCTCTTTCATTCCGATGAGAGAGGACGACGAGGGGGGAGAGTGGGCCAGGTCACTCGCCGCTCTGCGACAGCGTTTTCGCGACCAGTGCCGTCCATCCCGTCTGGTGGCTCGCGCCGAGTCCCGCGCCGTTGTCGCCGTGGAAATACTCGTGGAACTGTAGGTAGTCGCGGAAGTGTGGGTTGCTCTGGAACAGGTTATCGCCGGGGCCGTAGACCGGGCGACGCCCCGTGTTCTCGTCGCGCAGGAAGATGCGGTTCAGGCGGCGCGACAGTTCGACCGACACTTCCCAGAGGGTGGCCTGCTTTCCCGAGCCGGTCGGCATCTCAACCGTTAAATCGTTGCCGTACACGTAGTCGAACTTTTGCAGTGCCTCGATCAGCAGGTAGTTGAGCGGGAACCAGACCGGCCCGCGCCAGTTGCTGTTGCCGCCGAACAAGTCCGTCGTGCTCTCGGCGGGAGCGTAGGCGACTTCGTACTTGGTCCCATCCAGTTGCAGTCGGTACGGGTGCTGAGCGTGGTATTTGGAGATACTGCGTATGCCGTGCGGGGACAAGAACTCCGCCTCATCCAGCGTGCGTTGCAGTACGCGCTTCAGCCGTTCTGGTGCCACGAGCGAGAACAGGGCACGTTCGTCCGTGCCGAGCCGCCCGATATGGGCGACACCTTTCGCGAGTTCGGGGCGGTGCTTCAGGAACCACTCGAAGCGTCGGCGGAAGTCCGGGACAGCGGCGAGCGTGTCCGCATCGAACGATTCCACGGCGAAAAGGGGGATAATGCCGACCCACGAGCGCACCTTGAGCGGGATGTAATCGGAGCCTTCGCCTGCGTTCACGGGTGGCAAATGGAGCAGGTCGTAGTAGAACCCGTCCGTATCGTCCCAGAGCGGCAGGTTGCTGTCGCTGATCGTGTTCATCGCGTACGCGATATAGACATAATGCTCGGCGAACTTGGTCGCAACATCCTCATAGTCGCCGTCAACGCGGGCGAGCTCGAGCGCGATCGCCAGCATATTCAGGCAGTACATCGCCATCCACGCCGTGCCATCCGCCTGTTCCAGCGTGCCACCGAGGGGGAGCGGAGCGGAGCGGTCGAAGACGCCGATGTTGTCGAGGCCGAGGAACCCGCCCTCGAAGACGTTGTTGCCGAGGGCGTCCTTGCGGTTGACCCACCAGGTGAAGTTAATCAGCAGTTTATGGAAGACGCGCTTCAGGAAGTTGACGTCGCCCGGCTCGCCGCGCGTCTTGCCCTGGTTCTTACGTTCGATCTTGTAAACGCGTAACGCCGCCCACGCGTGAACCGGCGGGTTGACGTCGCCGAATGCCCATTCGTACGCGGGGAGTTGCCCGGACGGGTGCATGTACCACTCGCGGCAGAGCGTGAGCAGCTGATGCTTCGCGAAGTCGGCGTCAATCTGCGCGAACGGTATCATGTGGAACGCCAAGTCCCACGCGGCAAACCAGGGATACTCCCAGTTATCCGGCATGGAAAGCACGTCGGAGATAGAGAGGGCAGTCCAGTCGTGGTTACGGCCTCCCTTGCGCTCGGGAGGCGGGGGCGAACAGCGCGGGTCGCCACGAAGCCACCGTGCCACGTCTAGGTGGTAATACTGCTTCGACCAGACCAGCCCGGCGTACGCCTGCCGCTGTACATTCCGCGCGTCATCGGAAAGTAGCCCCCCCTCCGAGGTGTGCGTGAACGGCTCGTAGAAAGTGTCGGCCTCCGCGATCCTGTCCGCGAACACGCGCTCGAACGACTCCCCGAACATCGCCCCGCTGATCGGAGCGGGAACAGACGCGTCCGGCGCGCCGCTTTTAAGCCTGAGTCGAATCGTGGTCGAACCGCCCGCCGCGATCGCGACATGGTAGACCGCCGCGACTTTGGTTCCCTGCTCGAACCCGTTCACCGCGTCCACCTTGCCGTGTATGATCGCGTCGTTGATCCCGTCTTTCGCGTACGGCGATGCGTTGGAGGAGCCGAAAAGACGCTCGTTGTTCGTCTCATTCTCGGTGAACAAGAAACGGGGGGGACCCGCCTCGCCGTCCGCCTCGGCGTACAGTTCGTAGGCACCAAGCCGGGCGTGCTCGGCGACGATCCGGACGGCACCGTCGGGCGAGTAGGTGGTCCGGCGCAGGTTCGGCTTCGCGTGACTCTGGTCCCACGACCAGCAGTTGCGGAACCACAGGGTCGGCAGTAGGTCCAGCGTCGTGGGTTCGGGGCCACGGTTATGCGCCGTGATTTTGATACAAATGTCGTCCGTATCCGCTTTGGCGTACTCGACGAAGACGTCGAAATAACGCCCCTCCTCGAATATCCCGGTGTCCAGCAGTTCGTACTCCCACTCGTGACGGGTCCTGGCCGCGTTGGTCTTCACTAGATCCTCGTACGGGAACGGCTTCTGCGGGTACTTATACAGGAACTTGAGGTAGGAAGCGGTGGGGGTGCCGTCCAGATAGAAGTAATACTCTTTGACGTCCTCGCCGTGGTTGCCTTGAGGCCCCGTCAACCCGAAGGGGCGCTCCTTCAGAATGGGGTCTACTCCGTTCCATAGCGCGAGCGCGAAGCATAGATCTTGCCGGATGTCGCAGATCCCGCCCAAACCGTCCTCGTTCCAGCGGTAGGCGCGGCTCCGGGCGTGGTCGTGGGGGAAGTAATCCCACGCCGATCCATCCTTACTGTAGTCCTCGCGCACGGTTCCCCAGGCGCGCTCGGAAAGGTAGGGACCCCACAGGCGCCAGCCGTTCGGGTCATTCGCGGAGGCGGCGACGCGCGCGGCTTCGGCTCCTCCGGCGGCGGCGACTCGGGCGGCTTCGGCGTCCGGGGTGGTGAAGGCGCGAACGGTTGCGTCGGCTTCACTCGTCGGTATGGGGGGGGGCTCGGATAGTGTGGTCACGCGCACATTGTACCCGCTCCGTCGGAGGCGGGGCGGTGCCATTCTTTACGGCCGCGCCGATTTCCGTATCGCCGCCCGCGCCCGCAGTGTCGGTGTGTAAGCGATATACACCGCGAGAAACCACACAGAGTGACGAGGATCGGCGACATGACAACCACGACAACCACCAAAGAAGCGCGCTACGTGCTGACGAACATCGAGAACAACAACAACAAGTTCTGGAACATCACGCTGTTCTCCGACGATTCGTGCGAGACCCATTGGGGGCGCGTCGGTGAGGACGGCCAACGCAAGACGGCGGCCTCGTACACTGAATCCCAGTTCGACGCCAAGTGTCGTGAGAAGGAGAATAAGGGTTACCGCCTCCAGAAAACCCTCGCGAACACCGCGACGAGCGCGAAAGCCGCCGAAGGCTCACGCCTCGCCGGGATCGCGACCGACCAGATCACGTGCGACTCACCGGAGACTATGGCACTGGTTCGGCACCTCGCCCGCGTGAATGTCCACCGTATTCTGGAGTCCACGACGCTGTCCTACGACGAATCGAGGGGGACGTTCAGCACGCCGCTCGGCATCGTGACCGGGGATGCCCTGGCGGAGGCACGCGACCTGCTATCGGTAATCGGAAACCTGGTGAGTGGGGGCGATTTCGGCGCGAAGGCACTCTCCGCCTCGCTCAACGATTACCTGATGCTGGTGCCGCAGAACATCGGGCGCGCCAAGCCCGACCCGCAAGTTCTGTTTCCCGATCTCGAAGCGGTGCGCAAACAGAACGGGATTTTGGATTCGCTCCAGGCGAGCCTCGACATGGTGCTGAACGCGCCGGAGAACGCCGAGGAGAGTCGCAAGGCCGTGGTGCCGAAGCTGTTCGAGGCGAAACTGACGCTGGTCGAAGACGTGTTCGAGATCGAGCGCATCCGCCGCAAATACCACGAGACCCGGCAGAGCACACATGTATGTCAGCATCTCGATGTCAAGCGCGTGTTCAAGGTCGGGCTGGCCGCGATGGCGAAGGCGTTCGACGCGGACGGCGCGCGGCGTGGCAACGTCCAGGAACTGTGGCACGGGACACGGGCGGGCAATCTGCTCTCGATCCTGAAGTCCGGGTTCGTGATCCCGCCGGGCAACGCCCCGCATTGCACGGGACGCCTCTTCGGGAACGGCGTGTACTTCGCGAACGCTTCCACGAAATCGCTCAATTACGCCTATGGGTACTGGGGGAGCGGGGCGCGCGACGAGAACTGCTTCATGTTCCTGGCCGATGTCGCGATGGGCAAATATTACGTGCCTAAGCACGGGGAGCATCTGCCGAAAGCGGGCTACGACTCGACGTGGGCGAAGCGGAATGAGTCCGGGGTTCAGAACGACGAACTGATCGTGTACAACACCGCGCAGGTGTGCCCGCGCCATCTGATCGAGTTCGCGCCCGCCGGGAAGTAGAGCATGCGACAACCCCCTGCCCGCGGAGGCGGGCGGGGGGTGTTGCCATCGGGATGCTTTACGGCATATAATGTGGGTCGTGTCACTTATACTCCCCGCGAAATTCGCCGACCAGCCCGTTCTTTCCAACTGGGCGAACCTCGTCAAACACCGCGAGTTGATCGAGAATCTGGTTCTGCGCGACGTTAAAACTCGGTACAAGCAGTCCGTGCTCGGGTACGCCTGGGCGGTGCTGAACCCTCTAATCGTCTCGCTCACCTACGGGTTGGTGTTCGGACTCTGGTTAAAGCAGGGAAATACGGTTGGCATAAACTTCATTATCTATAACTACTTCGGTCTTCTCGTATGGAACTTCTTCGCGATCGGTCTGTCCGCCGCGACCGAGAGTCTCGTCTCCCATCTGAGCCTGATTACTAAAATATATTTCCCGAGGGAGGTGTTCCCGATCTCGGCCGTGCTCAGCAAACTGGTAGATGTCGGCTTCGGGTTGATCGGCTTGATCCCGCTCCTGATCATTTTCCACACCCGCCCCTCGCCCAACATACTCCTCGCCCTCCTATTGTTGCCGATTCCTATCACATTCACCATCGGTTTGGGTATGCTGTGCGCGTCGGCGAACCTGTTCTACCGCGACGTGCGGTATCTCGTCACGATGGTACTCGGTCTGCTCAACTTCGCCGTGCCTTTGATGTACTCGTTGACTCTCGTTCCCGAGCGGGTGTTGCCTTTCTATCTGTCGAACCCGATCGCGGTGACCATCGAGGCTATGCGGCGTCTCGCCTTTCCGAAGACGGGGCATGTGATGGAATTGTTGCCGTATCTTGGCATAGCGACCGGGATTTCGCTGGTTACGTTTTTCGTCGGCTATGCCGTTTTCAAGCATAACGAGCCGCGTTTCGCGGAGTTCGTATAATTCTCAGGAGGATATGCGTTTGTCTACAATAGTTTCTGGGCCGGTCGTTGAACCTGGTCGCCGCGCCCTGATCACAGGTATCACGGGTCAAGACGGCTCATACCTTGCCGAACTGCTTCTGTCCAAAGGGTATGAGGTGTTCGGGGTCGTCCGCCGCGCGTCCACGGAAAGTTTCGAGCGTATCGCGCACTTGTCCGGCCGCGTCAACCTTTTACAGGCAGATCTGCTAGACCAGTACTCGCTGATCGAAGCGATCAAGAAGGCGAAGCCGCGCGAACTTTATAACCTGGCCGCGCAATCGTTCGTGCCGACATCGTGGGGCCAACCGGTCCTGACCGGCGAATTCACCGCGATGGGCGTGACACGGGTTCTGGAGGCGGTCCGCGCGGTAGACCCCACCATCCGCTTCTATCAGGCGTCCTCCTCGGAGATGTACGGCAAAGTGCTCGAAGTGCCGCAACGCGAGGAGACGCCGTTCTATCCGCGCTCCCCCTATGGCGTGGCGAAGGTGTACGGGCATTACATCACGGTCAACTACCGCGAGTCGTATAACCTGTTCGCCGTGTCGGGCATCCTGTTTAACCACGAGTCGCCCCGCCGCGGCCTGGAGTTCGTGACCCGCAAAGTCACGGACGGCGTCGCGCGTATCAAACTCGGACTCGCCCACGAACTGCGGATGGGGAACTTGGACGCGCAACGCGACTGGGGATTTGCCGGGGACTACGTGGACGCGATGTGGCGGATGCTCCAGCAGGAGACCGCCGAGGACTTCGTGATCGCGACCGGCAAGATGCACACGGTGCGCGAACTGGTCGAAACGGCGTTCGGGCACGCCGGTCTCGACTGGGAAAAATATGTCGTGACTGACCCAGCCTTCATCCGGCCCGCCGAAGTGGATCTGCTGATCGGCGACCCGACCAAGGCGAAGGACAAGCTGGGCTGGGAGCCGACCACGCCGTTTCACACTCTCGTGACCATGATGGTAGACGCCGACATGAGCCGCCTCGCGGTTGTCGCGGCAGCCCGCTAGAAAAGAAAGCAAGAACGAACCGTGGAGGAGCGAATTCTGATCACCGGGGCGACCGGCTTCGTGGGCGGGTGGCTGACAGGCGAACTACGGGCGAGCCGCCCCGAAGCATTGCTGTTCGGCACGACGCACCGGGCAGATCATGGTGCCGCCCAAGGGATCACGCTCCTGCCCTGCGACATCACGCGGGCGGACTCGGTAGAAAGCGCGGTGCGAACCGCGCGACCTAACCGAGTGATCCACCTCGCCGGGGTCGCGTCGGCGGCGGGGGGCGACGGGGTCAATCTCCGCGCGGTGAACGCGGACGCGGCAGTAACGCTTCTCCGCTCCGTCGCAAGGCTCGGTAGCGAGTGCCGGGTGTTGCTCGCCTCCTCGGGGTACGTTTACGGCGCGACGGCGCCGGGACACCCGGCACGCGAGGCGGACCCACTCCACGCCATCGGGGCATATGCGGAGTCGAAGGTAGCGATGGAAGCGGCGGTGGCGCAGTTCTTCCGCGAGGAGGCACCGACTAATATTTCGGTGGTACTCGCCCGCGCTTTCAATCACACGGGTCCCCGGCAGACTGACGCGTTCGTGGTGCCCGCTTTCGCGAAACAGATCGCGCGGATTGAGAAAGGGCATGAGTCGCCGGTGGTCAAGGTCGGGAACCTGGACGCCCTGCGCGATTTTCTGCATGTGCGAGACGTGGCGCGGGCCTACCGTCAGCTCGCCTGTGAATTGGTACTTCCAGATGTCGTCACGCCGGTGAACGTGGCATCCGGGGTGGGCGTGACGATCCGCGCGATCTTGGACGATTTGATTGCGATGGCGTCGGTCGTAGTGAATGTCGAAACTGATTCCGCTCGACTGCGACCGTCCGATCTTTCGGAATGCGTCGGCAATTTTTCCTTCCTCACGTCACTCGGGGGATGGGCACCCCGCTCCGATCTACACACGACGCTCCGGGAAACGCTCGACTTCTGGCGTGCCCAGCCAGTGTGAATCTACTGGTCGTCTCTCCCTGGTTCCCCTGTCCCCCGGATAACGGCTCGCGCCAACGCGCCTTTCATCTCCTGCGAGAGTGGAAGCGGATGGGGCATGGCGTCCGAGTAGTGACCGGAATGCAAGACGACATTACTGACCGCGCCGACTTCAACTCCTTAAAGACGATCTGTGATTCCGCCGCGGTTGTGCCGTGGCATTGGCACGATGGGAAGAAGTGGAGCGGCATCACCGCGTTTCTGTCGCCAGTGCCGCGTTCGATCAGGGAGACCACAAATCCCGCCTTCCTTGAAGCCGTCGCCTTGGAACTGGGTCGGAAACCCGATTTGTGCGTCGCTATGGAACTCGCCGCCGCCCCGTTCATCCCCGTCAATACCTACGGCGTGCCGGTGGTACTCGATCAGGTAGAGGTGTCGGGAGTAGCGCGGGCCGCGCGGCATGCCGGGGGCGTGCGCGAACGACTGCGGGCGAGGCTGACGCGGGCGAAGCATGACTCGTACTGGCGAACGGAACTAGCCCGCTTCGACGCGCTCACGGCGGTTTCCGAGCAGGAAGCGGTAGCCGTGAAGGCACTAATGGGCACCGCCTCCGTTCCCGTAATCGTCGCGCCGAACGGCGTGGATTGCTCTCACTACGCCCCGTCCGCGCGGTCTCCCGTCGCCGGAAGGCTTCTGTTCCGCGGGTCGCTCAACTACGGGCCTAACCGCGAGGCAGTGGATTGGTTCGTCCGCGCGGTTCTACCGAAGGTGCGTGAATCGGTCCCGTGGGCGCATCTAATCGTGACCGGACACGTACGCGCGGAGATCCGTGAGCGGTACGACGGTCAACCCGGCGTTACTTTAACAGGATTCGTGCCCGACTTGCGACTGCTACTCGCGAGCGCGGTGGCCGACGTAGTGCCAATAACGCGAGGTGGGGGGACGCGGCTAAAGATCCTGGAGGCATGGGCGTCAGGCGTGCCGGTGGTGTCTACTACAATAGGGGCGGCGGGGCTTGCGGGGAGCGAAGACGGGCGGCACTTGATTCTCGCGGACACTGCGGATGCTTTCGCTGGTGCCTGCTCGTCTTTGCTTACGATACCGGAGTTAGCGGAGCGCATGGCGCGAGCGGCGAGGCACCTGGTAGAGGAGCGATACGACTGGGTGAATATCGTGGCGGAGTTGAGCGGGCACCTCAACCATCCGCGGGGAGGAGGACAGCGGTGGACTTGACCATCATCCTTGTGAATTGGAATACACGAAAGCGGCTATCGGAATGCCTGCGAACCGTGGCCGCGAATCAGAAACAAACCACAAGGCAAACAGAAGTTTATGTCGTGGACAACGGATCTACGGACGGCTCGGTCGGCGCGATTCGCGGAGAGTTTCCTGACGTCATTGTGATAGAAAACGCGCGAAACATCGGCTTCGCGGCGGCGAATAATGTCATACTTAAGTTTGCCACGGCGAAATATTGTTTGCTTCTGAACCCGGATACGTCGCTACCGGATGGCACTCTGGACAGTTTACTCGGTGTCATGGATGCCCATCCTAAAACGGCTGTTTGCTCCCCGCTCCTCCTGAACACCGACGGCTCCGTGCAACCCAACTGGGCGCGCTTTCCCGGCGCGACCAGCGAACTAACAGGACACCTGGATCGGTCCCAATCTCCCCACCCGATGAGTGACTTCGATGACCCGGCGCGCCGCGCCGCGCGCCCGCCCTTCCCGGTCGATTGGGTGGGGGGGGCATGCTTCCTCGTGCGCTGGGAAGCCGTAGTGGAAGCGGGACTGCTGGACGAGGGATTTTTCCTGTATGGCGAGGAGGTCGAATGGTGCCACCGATTCCAGAGGGGGGGCTGGCAAGTCTTGTTGGCTCCCTCCGTCAGTGCGACGCACCACGGCGGCGCGTCTGCCGCGCGGGTGCCGCTCGCGTCGCGGACTCACTTGTACCGCTCCGCTCTACGCCTGTATCGCATCCTCTACGGAGCGGCGGGCGCGGCGATCCCGTCCGCGCTCGCCGCGTTACGCTACGTTCTATTCCGGTTGCGACGCGCCTTACGCGGCCGTCCCGACCCGCCGGAATAGGGTCGGCGTATCTACACCTCGCCCGAAGGCTGGGCGTTCAACGCGCAACGGATGCCCGCCGCCTTCGCGACGGCTTCGAGAAACTGCTCCGCCTTCTCGACCGCCAGAAACTCCTGCGCCGCCGGGACGGTGAAGAAGGCGAGCGATGGCGTGCGGATGGTCATGCCGATGCCACGCGGCGCGGTCGCCCCCCGCAGGGCGCGCGCCCATTCCTCGCTACATCCCGGCGCGACGCTGATCACCATCGCGAACTCGAAAATCTCTTCGTCCATAACTCTGCCCTACGCTCCTGGTTAAATGATGTCGTAATGATGATACCATTCACTCGCGTCGGGGCGGTTTCCTTCTGGCCAGGGCGCGGGAAACGTGCCCGGTTATCGGGTAAAATGGCGGCAGAACGACGCCCGGCGGCGCGTTCGATCCCCCACGCGGTCGCTCAGGAGTACTACATGCGGATTCGGATTGGATACGAGATAGCGGTGACGGTTCCGGCACCTACCCCGATGATTTTAATGCTTAATGTTCGCCCGGAGGTGACGGGCAGGTTGTCGCGCCCAGACACGCCGTTCTTGTTCCCGGATGTTCCCACCCAGACGTACACCGACGGCTTCGGCAACACGTGTGTGCGCCTCGTTGCGCCCCCGGGGTCCCTCACGATGAGCGCGGACACCGTTATCGAGGATAGCGGAGTGCCCGATCCCGTTAATCATAGTGCCATGCAAATCCCCATTGAGGATCTTCCGAACGACGCCCTCCAGTTCCTGCTAGCGAGTCGCTACTGCGAGGTGGACCTTCTGAGCGGTATCGCCTGGGATACGTTCGGCAACACGCCGCTCGGGTGGGGCAGGGTGCAGGCTGTCAACAACTTTGTACACCGCCACGTCGCGTTCGGCTATCAGCACGCCCGCCCGACAAAGACCGCCATGAATACGTTCAACGAAAAGACCGGGGTTTGCCGCGACTATCAGCACCTAGCGGTGACATTCTGCCGCGCCCTCGGAATACCCGCCCGCTACGCGACCGGTTACCTGGGTGACATCCGCCAGACCCCCGTGCCGGGGCCGATGGACTTTTCCGCGTGGTACCAGGTGTATCTTGACAATCGGTGGTGGAACTTCGACGCGCGTCATAACCGCCCGTTCATTGGCCGCACCCTGATGGGTGTCGGGCGCGACGCCGCCGATGTCGCGTTGATGACGACTTTCGGTGCCCATTCGCTCGACAAGTTCGTGGTGATCACCGACGAGATAGGCGAGACCGAGCCGGACGCGACCGAGGCCGCCTGGAACGGTCTGACGCCGGACAAGCAGTAGTGACTCGCCACTACCAGGGGGCGGGGAGGGCACGGTGCCTCCCCGCTTTTCTTTCGCCGCCCGAAATAATATCCGATCGCCACGACGCTTTTTGGCGCGGCGATACGTCTACCTTCGTACGAGAAAATTGGCTGATGAATGCCTGACGGAAACACGGCGTGGGAGACGCGGCTTGTTGTCCGCTTTAAAGCGGGTGACGGCCGGGCAATGGAGACACTGTTCGATCTTTACGCGGATCGCGCCCTCGGGCTCGCGGTACGTTTGACGGAAACGCGAGAGGATGCCGAGGAGGTTACGCAGGAAGCTTTCCTTAAAGCGTTCCGACTTGCGCGAAGTTTCCGGGGCGAAACGGCGGCGGGGTTCGGGTCCTGGCTTTTCACCGTGGTGCGTAGCCTGTGCGCGGACAAGCGGCGGCAACTGCGGCTCCCGACGCTGTCACTAGATGCGACCGACGCGCTGAACGTCGCGGATCGGTATGATCTGGCCGCTGACGCCGAACACCGTGCCGAAAAGGTCACGCTCCTGCGCGCTCTCGACGCGCTACCCGAAGAGTACCGCGCCGTTTTGACCCTGTGCGACCTGGAATACGTGCCGCACGCGGACGCCGCGCTGGTCTTGAACCGCTCCGTCGCCGCCACGAAATCGCTGTTGTACCGCGCCCGCCGCGCCCTGCGCGACGCCTTGAAAGACATATGGGAAATAACAGACTAGCGTGTGAACATGTCGCCGAACTGATCGGGGCGTACAACGATGATGAGCTTTCTGCGGAGACGCGCCACCGGGTCGGCGTCCATCTGCTCGGATGCGCGGACTGTTCGCGCGAGGTCATCGGTCTGCGAATCACCGGGGAGCGGCTACGAAGCGATGCCGGGGATGTGATAGTCTCCGACGCGTTTCGTGCCCGCGCCCTACGCGCCCTTTACTCGGATAACCCACATGTCGCGCCGGACACGGATCCGGCACCGGTCGGCGCGGGCCAATACAGCCTCCCGATTTCCATCTAACGTGACAACCTAAGGAACTATAAACGTATGCAAGTGATATGCCCTCGCAAAGAGCTATATGAAGCCGTCCAGACCGTGGGACGCGCCGTTTCCGGCCGCTCGACACTGCCTATCCTGTCGCACATCCTCGCGACGCCGCAGGGCGACGGCTTGAAACTAACCGCGACGGATCTTGAGATGTGGATGGAATGTCATCTCCCGGCGCGGCTCGACCTCGGGATCGGCGACGACGAGGACACGGCGGGCTTCACGGCACCGGCGCGCGTGTTCACCGAGATACTCGGCGCCTTACCAGAAGCGGACGTGACGCTGGATCGCCCGAGCGGCGGGAATCAGATGCAGGTTCGCGCGGGCCGCTCCGACTATAAGATTTTAGGTCTGCCCGCCGAAGAGTTCCCCGGCGTACCGGAAGTCACCCCGTCCGCGTCGTTCACCATCGCGGGCGAATTGTTGCGCGACGTAATCCGGCACGTGCTTTTCGCGGTCGCTACCGACGAATCGCGGCCAATCCTGACCGGCGTCCTGCTTGCATTCAACGGCACCCAACTGCGGGCGGTCGCGACCGACACGCACCGGCTCGCGGTGCGCACGATCCAGCTCGAAGGTGGCACCGGCGAGGCGAACGCTATTGTCCCAGCTCGGGCGATGAACGAGTTGCTACGGCTAGCGGACGACGAAGGCTCCGTGGTCGTGTCGCTCGCGCAGGGTCAGGCGCGGTTCGAGATCAAGCGTGGGAAGCCGGACGCGAGCATCCCGTCCGCCACCATCACGATGGTGACCCGCCTGATCGAGGGACAGTACCCTAACTACGAGCGCGTGATCCCCGCCGGGCACGACCGTAAACTGACGCTGGAGACCAGCGAGTTCGCCAAAGCCGTTAAGCGGGCCGCCATTGTCGCGCGTGACAACGCGAACCGGGTGGTACTCTCAACCGAGGGGGCACAACTGGTGCTGTCCGCCGAGTCGGGCGCGGTCGGTTCGGTGCGCGACGAGATCGAGGTGGCGCGCGAGGGCGACGACATCCAGATCGCGTTCAACGCGAAGTATATGAACGACGTGCTGAACGTGGTGGAGACCGAAGGCGTCGTGCTCGAACTGACGGAGCCGTTGCGCCCCGGCATCCTCCGTCCGATCGGGGACAATGCGCAGGACTACCTGTGTGTCTTGATGCCGATGCAGGTGATCTAGTCCGCGACCAGGATAGTAGGGCCGGGTGGTTGACCGCCCCGGCCCGCTTTAAGTACAATGAGGCCCTAAAATCGTTTGGGGGTTAAGGACGCCCGCGCGCGGGAAAGGTGTCGTTCGGAGTCGCCCGCGAGCCGAACGCAGGTGAATGACTATGCCCGGTAGAGGACGCCCGAGGACACGACCTGTCGAAGAACCCGCGAAGCCGGAACATCGGCGCAAAGCCGCCCCGCCGGTGTACGACTCCTACGCCGAGATCCGCTCCTTGATTACGGCGATACTGCGGTCGCGTGGGGAGCAGGGTGCCCGGCTGGACATGCTCCAGGGAGTGCTCGTCTGGGCGAGGAATGTTCGCTCCGAGACGGAGGCGTTACGCGAACTCGGCGAGCGGCAACGCCGTCCGAAGGGCGGCGCGGAGCCGGATCGCCTACTCCAAAACGAGATGAACCGCGCCTTGCTAGACGGGGTGATAGAGGGCACGATCATAATCCACCTCGCCGATGACGGCAGTTTTTCCTTTGCCTCATCGCCCTTGCCCTCCCCGTGGGGCGACCCTGGCACTGATGGCGTCGCTACGGCGGCGGCGGACGCCGGAACCACGTAGCCACGCTTCAGTCATCGTTTCCTCGGGGAACGTTTGTTTTTGCCTGTTTTATAGGGTACCTTAAGAACTGCAACGGGGGTAGTACCCCGTCGCATTTCAACCATGCCCCTTTTAGAAGAACTTCCCGTCAATCTTTCGCGCCAACTCGCCGTACACCGCAACGGCACCGGTGACTTGCCGCTTCACGTCGCCGTACAGACAGACCGATTGGCAAATGGCGACTTCGGTTCGCGCTGGCTCGTCGCGGACACGAACGCGCTCCGCGTCTACACCGGAGCCGGGGAGGCGGACCCGGACCTCACCTTGCGCTTCGCCGATTTAGCGTCCGTACGTGACGAGGCGATGGTCGGCGGGGGGAGCCTCCTCGCCGTGCGCAAGGGCACCGGGGACACGCTCGAACTGCTTCGGTATGGCACCTCGCTCGCTGGGAACATGGCGGGGATTGCGCGGGCTTTGAACGCGCTCGCGACCGGCGACACGCTCCCCGAAGGTGCCGACATGCTGGAGGAACGCCGGATGTGTCCTAAGTGCGGGCGGCCGCTCCCCGGCGACAATGATGTTTGCAAAGCCTGTCTGAACCAGGGCAAGACGCTCGCGCGCCTCTTCGGGTACGCCGCCGAGCGGAAAGGGGAGGCGGTCGTACTGGCACTCCTGATGATCGCCGCGACAGCCGCCGGTCTCGCGCCGGGCATCGTCGTCAAGCACCTGACCGACGATGTGCTCGCCCCGCGAAACCTTTCCATCACCGCGACGGAGCGGCTCTCCTCGCTCCCGCTGTTGGTGGGACTTCTCGTCGGTACGCAACTGTTCGCCGCCGTACTCACCGTCTTCCGGGGGCGGCTCTCGGCGTTCCTGTCCGGTAGCATCACGCTCCGGCTCCGCACGCAGGTTTTCGACCATCTGCAACAACTGGGGTTGTCCTACTACGATAAGCGGCAGACCGGCGCGCTACTCGCCCGCGTGACACAGGATGTGAACGAACTGAACAACTTTCTCGTGGACGGGTTACAGTTCCTGGTTGTGAACGGCCTGACTATCGTGGGGATCGTGGTCGTACTCCTGTTTTGGAACCCGTGGCTGACGCTTCTCGTGGTGCTACCGGTCCCGCTGGTGGTGCTGGCAACGAGGATGACGTGGGGGTTCCTGCGCCGCCAGATGGAGCGGATGTGGCACCTTCGCTCGGTTATGACGGCCACTCTCAACTCGACGCTTGCGGGAACGCGCGTCGTCAAGGCGTTCGCTCAGGAAGACCGGGAAAAGTCGCAGTTCCGGCGCCGCGTCGGCTCACTGTTCACTGTGAACCTATCCGTGGAGCAGAACTGGGCGACAGTGTTCCCGCTGATCGGCTTTCTGATGTCGTCTGGCTCGTTCATCGTCTGGTTTGTCGGCGGGCGGTCCGTGGTCGGCAACCTGATGACCCTCGGCACTTTCCAGATGTTTCTTTTCTACCTGGGGCAATTGTACGGGCCGCTCCAGCAGATGACCCGCATAGCGGACTGGCTCTCCCGCGCGGTGACGGCAGCGGAGCGTGTGTTCGAGATACTGGACACCGAGTCGGACGTGAAGGACGCGGCGGACGCCGTGCCGCTCTCGCGGATTGAGGGCGCGATCCGCTTCGAGAACGTCTCGTTCGGCTATGATAAAGCGCGGCGTGTTCTCGACAGCGTGGATCTCGACGTCAAGCCGGGCGAGATGATCGGGCTGGTCGGGCACTCCGGCGCGGGGAAGACCACGATCATTAACCTGATCTCCCGGTTTTATGACCCGACGGAGGGGCGGATTCTGCTGGACGGGGTAGACATGCGCGGCGTTAAGCTACATGATCTGCGCCGTCAACTCGGCATCGTGCTTCAGGAGCCGTTCCTGTTCCCCGGCACGATCTCGGACAATATCGCCTACGCGAACCCCGACGCGACGCCGGAGCAGGTGATGCGGGCGGCGAAAGCGGCGAACGCGCATGACTTCGTGATGCGTTTTCCTGACGGCTACGACACGCAGGTAGGGGAGCGCGGGGTTCGGCTTTCGGGCGGCGAGCGTCAACGTCTCTCCATCGCCCGCGCCATTCTGCACGACCCGCGCATTCTGATTCTGGACGAGGCGACGGCGAGCGTAGACACCGAGACAGAGGCAGAGATACAGCAGGCGATCCAGCGGCTGATCTCCGGGCGCACGACGTTCGCTATCGCGCACCGCCTCTCGACCTTGCGAAACGCGGACCGCCTGATAGTGATGGACAAGGGGAAGGTCGCGGAGATGGGCACGCACGACGAACTGATGGACAAAGAAAACGGGATCTTCCGGCGGCTGGTCGAGATGCAGCTCGAAGTTAACAAGATGCGAATCTACGAAGGCTGAAAGATTTACGAGGACTGAAAGACCAGGCGTGGGTTGAAATTCGCGTCCGCCAATGCTCGCTAGTTGGGGGAGCGACACTACATCATGAACGACGAACAACACTCTGATCTAATACTGCTGTCACCCTCTGCCGTGCGTCTTTCCCGACCGGCACCGGGAAGCGTGACGGTTCGCCTGACGGCGGAGGGCGATCCTCGACTGACGCCGGATCGTTGCTATGCCGATGTGCGCATCGCCCGCGCCTTCCCGTTCTCCGACCCGGACAAGTACATCGGACTGCGCGACGCGTCCGACAAAGACATCGGTACTCTGGTGTCGCTAGACGGAATTGACGCGGATTCACGCCGCATCATCACCGAGGAATTGGAGCGGCGTTATTTCCTGCCCGTCTGGGAGCGGACCGTGCGTGTGAAGGAGCAGTACGGCGTCATTGACTGGGAGATGGTGACCGATCGGGGGACACGCACCTACTCGCTACGCAACATCAAGGATTCGGTGCAAAACCTGGGCCAGAACCGGGTGCTAATCACCGACCCCGAAGGCAACCGCTTCGAGGTGCGAGACACCGATTCACTAGACGCGAAGTCGCGTGACGTGCTCTCAAAGGCACTGTGACTTCGTTCTTGGTTGGCGAGAGGGAAGGGGAGGAAGTCGCGCGGGACGCACCTCCTCCGGCCAGGGGTCAGATGATGGTGAGTTCCGTCTCGGGATCGAACGCGTACACCGCCGCGCCGTCCAACACCACGTCGAGCGGCCCGCCTTCTTTTGCCGGGGTTTCCGCTTCGACTTCGGCGACCAGGTTGATTCCCTCCGCGTTCAGGAACAGCGTCGTCACCGCCCCGAGCGGCTCGATCACATCCACGTGCATCCGAACCACGGTACCAGTCTCCATCTGATCGGCGGTCGCGAGGAACTTGTCCTGGATGCTCTGCGGGCGGATGCCGAGCGTTACTTTCCGGCCGAGGTAGGCGGACAACTTCTCGCCTTTAGTGGTCGGGATGCGCACCGAGAACCCGGTCGTGTCCAGGTAGATATTGCCGTTCTTCTGGCTGACTATCGAGTCGTCAATGAAATTCATCGGCGGCATGCCGAGGAACCCCGCGACGAACTTGTTTACCGGATGATGGTACACATTAAGCGGCGTGTCACACTGCTGAAGTAGACCGTTGTTCATCACCGCGATCCGCTGGCCCATCGTCATCGCTTCGACCTGATCGTGGGTGACGTATATCGTGGTAACGCCGAGGCGTCGGTGCAGTTTGATCAGCTCGGCGCGAGTCTGGACACGCAGTTTCGCGTCGAGATTCGACAGCGGTTCATCCATCAGGAACACCTGAGCGTCGCGCACAATGGCGCGACCTAAGGCAACGCGCTGACGCTGACCGCCCGATAACGCCTTCGGCTTCCGATCCAGAAACTGCGTGATGTTCACAGACTCGGCGGCGACACGGACACGGCGGTCAATATCCTCTTTGATACGCCGGGTCTCGCTCATGTTGAGCAACTGTTGCGGCAACGAGGGAAGCATCCGGAGGCGCAGACCGAATGCGATGTTGTCGTACACGCTCATGTGCGGGTAGAGCGCGTAGTTCTGGAACACCATCGCGATGTCGCGGTCGCGGGGCGGGACGTCGTTGACCATGCGGTCACCGATGTGGATCTCACCGCCCGAAATCTCTTCTAGACCGGCGACCATCCGCATGGTGGTCGTCTTGCCGCAACCCGAAGGCCCGACCAACACCATGAACTCGCCATCCTTGATTTCCAGGTTGACGTTGTCCACCGCGGTGACTTCTTTTTTGGACTGCGGGTCGTTGAAAACTTTAGTAAGGTTACTGAGGGTGACGCGTGCCATATTTGATATTAGGTGTCCTTGATTTCAATTCGCCAGGGCAGAACCGTGCTCGGGAGGAGAGGTTCCGACCGTACCGACGCATGACAGCGGGCGGGAAACGCCACCGGTGGCGAGGGAGATGATGACATTATACGGGGGAAACAGGCAATTGCGCAAACCGGCGATACAATAGGGGATATGGCTTCTGTCTGGGTGATTGGGGATATACATGGGGAGATTACGAAACTTGACACGTTACTGAATGCTCTCCCGCGCGGGGAAGACGACTACACGATCTTTCTCGGCGACTACATTGACCGTGGGCCGAGTTCGGCGGAAGTGGTACGGCGAGTGCTGGCCGAGCACGACCGCGCCCCAACGCGAACGATTTTGCTGTGGGGCAATCATGAGGACATGGCGGCGAGCAACTTCCGAACTCTCTCTCCGACTGGTATACCCTACGACCCGTACGACTGGTTCCGAAACGGTGGCTTGGTCGCGATGGAGTCATGGGGATACAAGACGCCGCAGATGTTCGCCGTGAAGTGCCCCCCCGATTTGCGACGGTTGCTTGGCTTATTGCGCCTCTTCTTCCGCGGAGCCGAAACCGGCATTGCCGCCATGGAGCCGTACCTGTTCGTTCATGCGGGGCTTCTACCGGGGCGCGAGCCGGAGGACACGCTTGGGGAAACGTTGCTCTGGGTGCGCGAAGAGTTTCTGGATTCCTACGACCCGTCGGGGCGCATCGTCGTACACGGGCACACGCCGTTCGCACAGGTCCGGGTGCTAGCCGACAAGATAGGGATTGATACTGCGGCGTTTCGGGGTGGCCCACTGACCGCGCTCTGTCTGCCAGAGCGTGTGTTGTTCCAGACGAACGACGAGGGTGGGGTCACCATCTCGGATCTCCCCACGTTCCCCACCGGCGCGGTCTAGGCCACTTCTAGCACCGACTCGACGGCGTCGCACGCGGCGGCGATGCCGTTTTCGCCCCGTATCCGCGCACCCACTTCCGCCGCCCGCGCCGCATAGCCGGTGCCGGTTAGCAGCGCGGATAAGGCCCTCGTGACGCTTCCCGCGTGGTAGCCGGATCGGGAGATGGGAAGTCCTAAGCCACGTTGTACGATACGGTGGGCGTTATCCGGCTGGTCGAAGCCGTGCGGGACGACGAGTTGCGGACGGCCCGAGCGCATCGCCTGTCCCGTAGTGCCGACGCCGCCTTGATGTACGATCACGGCGCAACGCGGGAACAGTTGCGAGAAGGGGGCGTACGGGATGGCTATCACCCCGGCAGGTAGCGATGCGGGGATGTTTCGCGGATCCCTCCCGGTGAGCAAGATAGCCCGGCACCCGAGTTGCCTAGCCGCCGCGTTGCTAACCTCATAAAACCGCCCCGCGTCCATAACCGCCGCCGAGCCGAGGGTGAAAACAACGGGCGCGTCCCCAGTGCTTAGAAACTCTTCCGCCTCCGGGGGCAGGTCACTCCCTGCGGCAAGTTTATCATAGAAGCAGAAGCCCGTCTGCGTCGCCTTCGCGGGCCAATCCGGTTGCGGCAAGCCTAGCGCGGATGCGAACAGTGCTAGCGTGCCGTATGGCGAAAACTGGCCGTCAAAAAGCGGGTCCGCGTCGGACGGCGGCAGGCCAATCGTCCGCCGGAAGTCGCGCACCGGCTTCGTCCATCGGTACGGCACCTTTGTGAGCAGATTAAGAAGTCCGCGGAACATCGCCACGCCGATCGCGGGTTGCAGGGCGGAGATGAACGCTGCCTGAGGGAACACGAAGGGGTCGTACGCGGACAGAAATGACCCCGGCGCGAGCGCGACCGAGAGCCACGGTACGCCGCGTTTTTCGGCGACCATCCGCGCCGCGAACGTGAGCGGGTGCCCGATGACGAGATCGGCTTGGTGCGCCTCGACCACGGCTTGGAGGTCGGCGTAGGTGCGGGGGAACGGCTCGACCACCGCCTTCCTCACCAGAAACTCGATGCCTCCACGCGTCGCGAAAGCGCGGCGCGTAAACTCCCGCTCATCACCGAAGTCGGCTATGTCCGGGGCGACGGCGTGAAACGCGATGCCCTCCGACTCGACTTTAGCGCGGTAAACGCCGTGCGTCGCGAGGACAGGAAGGTGCCCACGATCCCGCAAGCCGATGGCTAGCGCGAGATAGGGATGCAGATCACCGAGCGAGCCGAAGGTGGTTAGAACGATGCGTTTGGAGGGCGGAGAAACGTTCGGCATGAAAAAAGCCACCTCCGAAAGCGAAGGTGGCGAGTTATGCGTTCGTATGCCACCTCCCAGACTCGAACTGGGGACACATGGATTTTCAGTCCATTGCTCTACCAACTGAGCTAAAGCGGCGTGTTCGGGTGGGCGACTGCTCGCGTCCGGGCACGAAGGTCAATATACCACCCGGCGAGGCCCGGCGCAAGATTTTTTCGTATACTGGGCCGCATGGCGTTTCCGTATTGGCCACCGCCGCGTGATGGACCTTTGGCTTCAGGTACGACTCCATGATTGTTCAAGTCTCGTCGCCGTCAGAGACGGTGCGTAGCCATAACTGCCGCATCTCCTCGTTGACCGCGAGGAGATCGTCAAGCTTACCTTGCCCGGTGACACGTCCATCTTTCAGCACGACGATGTTGTCGGCCCGGCGAAGAAGTGCGTGCCGGTGGGAGACTACGATATACGTGGTCTGTCGGGTGCTGAGCAGAGTTTCCCAGAGTTGATGCTCCGTCTCGACGTCTAACGCGCTGGATAGATCGTCTATGACGAGAAGTGGCGTCTTCCGCACGAACATGCGGGCCGCCGCCAGTCGCTGAACTTGTCCGCCGGAGAGACGAACCCCGCGAACGCCGATTCTTGTGTCCAACCCCAGAGGCATCTCCCCCAGATCCCGCTCAAGAATGGAGCGGTTCAACGCGGCCTCAAGCTCTTCCGGATTCTCATCGCGCCCCATGAGGATATTATTTCTGACCGACTCGCTGAACACGACCGGCACCTGCGCGGTGTAAGCGACACGCGGCGGGACAAGGAAATCCTCGGGGGATTCGACCCGTTTTTGATTCCAGTAGATGTTCCCGGCGGCTCTCGGGATCAACCCCAGAAGCACCCGGAGCAAGGTCGTCTTCCCGGAGCCGATACGCCCCGTGATAACCGTCAACGAGCCTTTGGGAACCGCGAGGTTGATGTTGGTGATGCCGCGCTCCGATCCCGGGAAACGGTATGTCAGACCGGTGAGTTCCAGGGATTGGAAGCTCTTGTCAATCAGCAACGCGTCGCCGGGAGACTAGGTGTTCCGCATCTTCCCGTCGAAAAGGGAGTCTGCGGTGGCACCGGCGAGCAGGACTTGCAACCGGTCGAACGATACCCCCAGCCGCTGGTAGGCTACCAGGCGATCACCGAACGAGGAGATGATCGAAGTGATCCAGTTCAGCAAGAAGATATAGAGTGCCAGGTTCCCGACCGTGAAGGCTCCCACGCGCATGCTCCGACCGGAAAGGAAGAGAATCACCGCCGTGCCTATGGCCACCGTAATTCCAGACAGGGAACCCACCGTGCGCCCGAGGAGAACTTCATCCAGCTGGGCTTTCTTCCGCGTCGCGTTCAGCCGGAACGATGCCATCCGCCACAACAATTGACCTCTCGTCATCCCAGTACCTCATCCATCCCGTGCCGAAGCAGATTTCGGTAATGCGAGTTCGGGTCGTTGAGAAGCGCTTCCCGTGGGCCGTTTTCCACTACCTGCCCGTTCTCTAGAATCAGGATCTGATCCACCTGCTCCACCGTCGCCAGACGATGGGCGATAATGATCACCGTACGATTCTCGAACAGGTGTTCCAGTGCCGTCCGCAGAATGCTTTCGGTGGCGGGATCCAGGTGGGAGGAGGGCTCGTCCAATATGACCAGTCCGGGGCGTTGCAGAAACACACGCGTCAGCGCGAGCAGTTGGGCCTCGCCGCCGGAAAGCCCCCCGCCGCCGGCAGATAACCGCGTATCCAGCCCCTCCGGTAGCGAGTGGAACCACTCACGGAGGCCCAGTTTCCGCAGAACCCCGATGATTTCGGCGTCGTCAACCGTGGTATCGAACAGCGTCAGATTCTCACGCAGTGTCGCCTGGAAGAGTTGTACATCCTGTGTCACCATCCCGACGTGGCGTCTCAGATCGGCGACCTTTATGTCACGAATATCCGTAGAGTCCAAGCGGACCGCGCCACTCGTCGCGTCATACAGGCGCAAGAGCAGGCGCGTCAGCGTGGTCTTCCCGCTTCCGGTCCTCCCCAGAATACCCATCCGCTCGCCGGTCGGCAGATGGAAGGAGACGTTAGAGAGGACTTTGCGATCCTCATCATAGCCGAAGGTGACGTTTTCCAACTCCACGGAGAGTGCCCGATCCGGCAGGACATCAGTCCCCTCGTCAGTGATCGCCGACCTTGTCAGGAACAGTTCGTTGATGCGCTTGAGGCTCGCCATCGTGCGTTGCAAACTGCGTACCTGCTCCCCGATGTCGAAGACCGGCATCAACAGCAACATGAAGTAGTTGTACGAGAGAAAAACAGCACCCAATGTCGCCTCCTTATGAACAAAGATATAATAGCCAGTACCCATTGACAGGATCTGGCGCGCTGACGAAGAGCAGGATAAACGCGTTCCAAGTACCGGTGCCTACAAGCGACGAATTCCGGCACTGCCTCAGCAACGTCTCCATAAGGTGGGTAAATCGTCCGGTGACATACCCCACGGCACCGGAGGCGCGGA
>JAYUUO010000285.1:0-22746 GCA_043754515.1 Armatimonadota bacterium | reverse complement strand
GCCCGATGTCCGCGGTTCGATCCATCGCTGGGCGACATCGGGGTCGAACCAGACGGTCAGGCTGCCCCGCTTAACCAAGGCCGTGTTATAATCTTTCCCGTTGCGGATGTGGTAGGCGGTCTTCGGTTTCTGCTTTGGCGAGTAGCCCGAAGATAGTTTCTTGTTGTTTTTCACAGATCACAGGATACCGTCTACTCGCATCCGTGACCATAAGACGGTTCATGCAACAAAGCCACTGACCATGCCGATCATATCAAGCGGGTCGCGCACAGTTTCGCAACGTGGCTACTCGACTTCTATCCGCGTGCGGTTGCCGGCGGGAGCGGTTATGACGTGCTCGCTATAGCCGAATCCGCGCGCCTACAACGCGCGAGCGGCGTCACCCTGTGGGTCATCCTCGACGGGATGCCGGTGCCGGACGGGGAAATATTGCTGGGTTTGCTCCGCGCGGAAGGTCGTTTCACCCTTATCGCGGACCAGCTTTGTTTTAGCACACTGCCCACCATCACCTGTTTTTGTAAACCGGCGTTGATGAACGGCCGCCCGCCGGAGACCTTGCCGCTCGGCGAAACCCCCACCCCCAATTTCCCCGGCGCGGTTTTGCTGAAAGATAAGACGATGCGCGATCAGGCGGCGGCGGCGGAGAACGGGCAGGTGCTGGTATTGAGCCACAAAGACCCGGATGGCATCTATCACCGGAACCAGTCCCGCGAAACGACGGCAGCCGAAGTATCTGGGCAACTAAATCTTCTCGCCACCCGTATCCGCGAGATAGCGTTCGCGGTGCCGCCCGAGTGCGACCTTTCCCTCGTCGTCAGCACGGATCATGGCCGCCTACTATCGGGCGATGTACCACGCTATTACGCGGCCCCCGGCGGTCTAACGCCCGAGGGACGTGCCGCCTGGGGTACGTGCGATGTCCCCCCGCCCCCCGGCGTCGTAGCTCTTGACGCGGAGTGGTTTCGCCTGCCTCAAGGCGTCACCGCGTGGGTCGTCCATGATGAGAGTGCCTTCGTGCAGACGAACGGCGGCGGTGGCACGGTTGCTTTCCCCCACGGCGGTTTATGGCCCGAAGAGGTTATTACGCCCTGGTTCGCGCTGGTTCGCGACGCCCCCGTCCCCGTGCTTCGCATAACCGTGGAAGCGAGCGGGAGGAGTGGGGGCGTGGGGCGTTGCACGGCGACGCTCGATAACGCAGGCTTGTCCACCCTAACCGTGACTTCCCTGCGCCTGACGGACGCGACGGCGAGCTGGGTCTGGGAGGTGCGAGATAGTATCACCGTCCCGGCGCAGACCCGCGAGATCTTCGAGCGGGAAATAGCCCCGTACCCAGGGGCGGATATGCTGGCAGGTGTTTTCACGGGAGAGGCGATGGTTTTGTTGGCCGGTGGCGTGACTCTGCCCATCCCCGCGACAGTATCCATGAAAGCGGATACCCTCTATCAGCGGGGCCTAGACGCGAGAGATTTGTTGGACCTATAAACATGAGCAGTGGCGATGAGACCGTTGATTTAGAAAGATTGGCGTCAAAGACGCAACGGGTCTTCGGCGACCTGGTGATTGACAAGCGTCGCCTCCACGCGAGCCGCCTGATCCAGCGCGGCATACCCGGTTATGTCGCCGAGTGGGTTTTGGACTCTGTCGTCCCTGGGAGCGGCGTGCTTTCGCCGACGGAGGCCGACAAGGTAAACGCATGGGCGAGCCGCGCCATACCCGGCTCCGACGACCAGAACATCATCAAGAGCCGCTTATATGATGGCGAGACAGTCAAGGTGCTGACACCGCTTCAAGTAGACGTGATCATCGGCAGGGGCAAACAAGACCGGATCGGTAAACTGAGTGTTCTCGGCATCAACGACGCGCTGGTTCCCGACGACTTGACGAAGATATATCCCGAACTACTCAAGGGGGGTATGTGGGGTATCACCGAACTGGTCAACACGGATAAAGGGGTGATCATCGCTAGCTTCAAGCCGATGCAGTCCACGGTGGACATGAACATCTGGAAGCAGGCGCGGGGCGAATTTTCGCTGGCGGAGTGGCGTGCCCTGCTGATGCTCTCCATGGGCTACAACCCCGACTCGTTCAGCGTTAAAGAACAGCGTTTGATGCTGTGCCGACTTCTGCCGCTGGTACAAAAGCATGCCCATCTGATCGAACTCGCCCCGAAAGGCACCGGCAAGAGTTTCGTCTACGAAAATATAAGCCCGCGGGTCCGCCTCGTGAGCGGGGGCAACATCTCCCCCGCCGTGCTATTCGTGAATAACGCGAACGGACTGCCGGGTATCCTAGCACGGTACGCGACGGTAGTCTTGGATGAGGTACAGACACTGAAGTTCGAGCGACCGGAGGAGATCGTCGGCGGCTTGAAAGGGTACCTAGCGAACGGACAATTGACCCGCGGCGGGCTTCATCAGATCGCCAGCGATGCGGCCTGGTGCTACTCGCCAATATCCTACTCGATGACCAACAGAAACCGGTGAACGAGTCCATGTTGGTACGAGATCTCCCCAAGTTCTTGCAGGAGACGGCCTTTCTAGACCGGATGCGTGGTATCATTCCTGGTTGGAAAATACGGAAATTGACGTCGAACTCCTTCGCCACGACACTCGGCCTGAAGGCGGATTTCTTCGGGAGCGTTTTAATTTCATTGCGGGACGAATTGGCGATAGATCAGAAAGTAGCGCGAGAGGTCCGACTTGTCGGCGAGCGAACATATAAGCGTAATGAGGACGCCGTGAGAATCCTCGCGAGTGGACTGTGCAAAATACAGTTTCCAGATGGGGAGTGTAGTGAGCAAGAGTTGCGCCAGGAGTGCGCTCTGCCCGCAGCCAACCTGCGCCAATATATATGGGCGCAACTCTATCAATTAGACCTGGAATACAGACAGTTTGATCACTCCTTGCAAATCGCTTAATGCGTCGCGCCCGCGTCCCCTATCCCGATGGCAGGATCTCCCCATGCCCGACGAGCACCAGCCACCCCGGGACCTGTTCGTAGAGCGGCCAGAATATCCCACGATGCAACGGGCGGTGGCACGGATGCTGACGGCGGGGAAGATGCGGGACGAGTGGCTGTGCCCGCCAGAGGAGACGGATGAGTGGCCCCGATAGAAGCAGACGACAAGCCTATATTGCGGGAGTGGGCGAAGGCGCAGCGCGGGGCCATTGACAGTCCCGGCGTCCTCGACACTTTGACCGCGCTCCCCGAATGGCAAGCCGCGCGACACGTCCTGCTGTACCTCGCGCTCCCCGGTGAGATCGTGGTGGAGACACTGACGGCGACTGCCAGAGGCAAGCGGTTTTATGCCCCCCGGCGTGCGAGCGGTCGTCACCTGACGATTCACCCATTTGTGCTGGGCGAGACGTTCTTTGCCGTCACCGCGTTCGGCCTGCGCGAACCGCCTCCGGACGCGCCGCAGGTGTCACCCGAAACGCTCGATCTCGTGATCGTTCCCGCATTGCTATTCGACGAGATCGGCAACCGACTCGGCTATGGCGGCGGCTACTACGACCGCTTCCTGCCGACATTGCGCGGCGATTGCGTAACGGTCGGCGTCGCGGGTGATGGCTTAATCGTCCCCACCCTGCCGACCGAGCCACACGACGTGCCGGTCGCAATCGTCGTTACCGCGTCGCGCACGTTTCGGCGAGCAGATATGACAGCACCGACTCCGCGCCCATGTTCAGATTGACACCTTCCGCCGTCAGCCCGTCGTAGCACCCCCCGGAGTCGGGGTCGTAGAGGGGTAAGCGGTGAACGTTGTCGCCCCAGAACCATTCACGCGCCCGTTCGGCGAGGCGGGTATACCGCGCGTCGTCGAAGACCCGCGCGAACAGCTGGTACGCCTCGATATAAGCCCCCGCTTCAATCGTCTGCTGATCGAAGTCGGCCTTTTTCGCGCCCCGTTTCCACCAACCCCGGCATCCGACCGGCGTTAAATACCCGCGTGTTCTGTCGAACGAATGCTCCGTCAGGAAGTCGAGCGACTGCCTGGCGACCTCGATCGCTCTCCGGTCATCGAGCGCGATGCCCCCGCGCAACAAGGCTTCGCAGTACCGGGCGTTGTCGTATGTCACCTGCGGCTCGAACCAGTGCCAATCGGGCTTGCCATACACATCCCAGAGCGACAACAGACGCGCGACGCAGTTCTCCACCAGCGGTCGAACCCCGGTGTCGCGTGCCAGATCCGACAGCCCGAGTAGCAGATAACAGGTCGCGTGCGGCGCGGTAACCGCGCGGGCCGCCTCGCGCGCCTGAATAAGCATTGAGCGCACCGCGAACCGCGTACCCTGCGGCAACTCCCCGGACTCCGCTTCGCCGAGTGCCCATATGCACCGCCCCAGGCAGTCCGCGCTCCCCTTCTGCTCCAGGAACAGCCGGTGGTAGCCCGCGAAGTTACGGAACCAGCCGTCGCCGTTCACGCCATCGCCCGACCCACCAGTAGACTCCTCCGTCGTGGTTGCCCGACGTTGCGCCCAGACAAGGAACTGCAAGTAGCGGCGCAACAGCGGTTCCACCTCAGCGCGACGCTCCGGGAAGCCGCGCCAGAGACGCACCATCGCCAGAAACGCGCGGGCGTTATCATCGGTCGTGTAGCCGGTATGCGGGTCGGGCATGCCCCCTACGCCGTGCTGGATCATGCCCGTGTCGTCGGTCATCGCGCGCACGAAGTCGAGCGACAGCGAGCGAGTAGCGGGCAGGCTCTCGCCGGTCTTTTTTTGACGGATCATGGTATTCATAGGCCCCCCTTCACCGCCGCGCGGCGGATGTGCCTGGTTGTGGCGTCGTCTTGTGGCTGACGCCGGGCGCATCGCTTTTACCGGTCGGCGTGGTAGTAACGCCCGCTATCGCGCCCGCCGAGAGTACTATCACCGACGACATCCCTGTGCGCCCCGTCGCGGTAGCGAACACTTCGCCGTACCGTTGCGCGACTTCAGACCAGACCGAAGTGCGCCCGAACGCCCACGCGGACGCGCCCATCTCCGCGCGCCAGAGCGGGTCGGCCAGCATCCGATCCAGGTTCGCCGCCATCAATGCGGGGTCGTTAAACGGCGTTAGTACCCCACGTCCCCCTTCGAGCAATTCCCGCGCGTGCAGATACGGCGTCGAGAGCACCGGTTTGCCCGCCGCCACCGCGTAGGCGAGCGTGCCGGAGGTGATCTGGTTCGGGTTCAGGTACGGCGTCACGTAGATGTCGGTCGCCAAAAGCCAGTCTGTCAACTCGTCGAGGGCGAGGTACTGGTTCACGAAATGCACGCGGTCCGCGATGCCCGCATCCGCGGCCTGCCGCATCAGCCCCTCCCGGTACGCCTCGCCCGATTCGCGGACGATGCCGGGGTGCGTGGCACCGAGGACGTAGTAATGTAGCGTCGGGTGCCGCTCGGCGTTCGCGGCGACGGCGGCGATGGCATGCTCCAAGCCCTTGCCGGGTCCGATCAGTCCAAAGGTGGAGAGCACGGTCTGACCCTCGACCACAAGCCGCCCGCGCACCAGCGTGCGGCGCGACCGCTCGACGTTCGGCGTGCCGTGCGGGATCACCGCGACGGCGTCCGCGTCTATCCCATACGCGCTTTTCAGGATCGGCACCGCGCGGCTGTTCAAAACGATCAGGCGCGTCGCGCGCTCCGCGACGTCCTTCATAGCCCGCGCGTAGACGGCTTCCGGCTCCGGCAGAACGGTATGCGCGGTGACGACGACCGGCACCACCCCCGCCAGTTCGTCCAGGAAGTAATTAAGATAGTTCCCTCCCGCGCCCCCGAAAATACCGTGTTCATACTGTATGTTTACCAGGTCGAAGCCAGCACACTTGATCGCCTTCGCGGTGGTGACGTACTCCTCCGGGCTGTTTTGCGCGATCAGGTGGGCGACGGGCCATCCGTACCCGGTCTGCTTCGGGTCCTCACCGGGGGCGGTCATCGCGATAACGGTCGGGGGTGCCGCTAGTGTGTTCGTGTGTACGGCGGAAACGACGTCCTGCGTGTAGGTCGCTATGCCGCACTTGCGCGGCGGGTACGTGCCGAGGTGGGCGATTCTCATCCCGTTCAGCGGGCCGCTAGCGAACGGAACCCCCTCTCCCATCGGGGCACGGGAAGTGACAGGGGCTTGGCGGGTGCCGGGGTTGCGCGCGATAGCGAACGAGGTGTTTTTATTCATCGGGTCCATGATTCTCTCCTAAACCCGCCCGTAAATTTTATTTCCGGCATCGCTCGCGGATGCGGGCGGGACATCCGTGCGATTCACGACCGACGAGCGGTCCCATGGAAACGACGGAGTTCCCCACGCTGTCGCGTCGGCGCGGCAAGAAAAGGGCGCGACATTGCGCCGGAGATCTGGTCAGAACGATTATTTTCCGGTGAAAACGCATTGCTTCGCGCTCTCTATATAGCCCACCACGCCGGGTTTGAAACATAATACTTCCGGGTGGGTTGAGGACGGTCGGAATAGTACGTTGTATCATGCTTCCCCCCTGATGCGGCGGATTGAGGACGAATCGTCGCGTGGTCATTTGACACCGGACGGGTAGACGGCTAAAATGAGGGCACCGCCGATGTACCCCACCGATTCCGCGAGCGACGCAGCGCTACTCACCGCCTTACACGAGGTGTTGTCTCTGCTCGCCCAGGACGACGCGCCGGAGCCGGTGTTCGCGCAGGTGACCGAGAAGGCGTTGCTTTTGACGGGTGCCGCCTCCGCGTTCGTGGCACTCCTCGACACCAGCCGGGAACTACTCACTTTCAGCGCGGCGACCGGGGACAACACCGACGGCACGGTCGGTACGCAGGTCCACGTCGGCGACTCGCTCCTCGGCGGCGCAGCGCGCACCGGCGAGGCGCGGCTTTTTTATCGCCCCGAGAAGGTGGCTCTCGGGAACGGCGACCCGCTCTCGGCGGCGGTGGTGCCGCTGTTCGCGGGCGGGGTGCCAGTGGGCGCGCTCGCCGCCCTTAATAAGGCGGAGCATCGCCCTTTCGACGGGAACGATTTGCTCGCCCTTTCCACACTCGCCAAAGCCGCCTCGGTCGCCCTCGTCGGCGCGAAGCGGCGCGAGGACTCCCGCCGCCAGAGCCGCGAACTAGGCATCCTATACGACGCCGTGCGCGGCATCGCCGGACACCTCTCGGTGCAGGAGGTTTTGCAGGCGGTGGTGCAACAAACCACCGCACACCTGCCGAACAACGTGGTGGCGGTCTTTCTATTTGGTGACGAGCGGAGTCGGCTGTTCGTCGCCGGGGAGAACGGGCTGACCGCCGAGCAACGCGAGACGGTGCTTGCGGCATCGGGCGGCGTCGCCCGCGCGATCCTATCGGCACCGCGCCCGGTTTTCCTGCGGTTCGATAGCGACGACGACTACGGGGAGGCCGTCACCCCGATCTCCCGGCCTTTCGAGGCCCCGTTCACCGACCTGCCGACACGCTCCGGTATCGGATGTGCGCTGCGCTCCGGGGAGACGACCCACGGGCTACTCCTCGTGCTGTCCAACCAGCCCTCCGGTGCCTACACACTCGCGGACGCGAACCTGCTGTCGGCGTTATCCACGCAGACCGGGAATGCCCTTGATAATGCCCTACTATTCGAGGACGCGACGCGGCGCGCGGAGGAGGCGACCACGCTGTACGCACTGTCCCAAACGGTCTCTTCCTCTCTGGATAGCGGCACTATCCCGGAGCGGGTCGCGGACGCCGTGATCTCGCTCCTCGGCGTGGATAAGTTCGCGCTACTCCTGCACGACGAGGCGTCGGACCGGCTCGAGCTGGCCGCGTCACGCGGCCTCGCTCCTGGTGCCGAGGAGCGTTCGCGGAACGCGGGCGGGGCGGGCATCCCCGGCTGGGTCATGGAGTTCGAGACGCCGACCGCGGTGTCGGACGTGGCGGCGGATCACCGGAACGCGCAGTCCGGCTTCCCGCTCCAGAACGAGGGCGTCGTGTCACTCGCGTGTATGCCGCTCCAGGCCGGGCAACGGGCAATCGGGGTACTGTGCGCCCTGTCCTCGCGACGCCGCTTCTTCACTATCGCCGAGATGGAGCTACTCTATACAGTGGCGAACCAGGCGGCGGTCTCACTGGAGAACGCCCGGATCTACGCCGAGGTGCGCGAGAAAGGGCGGGAGATACGCAAGTATTTCCACCGGGTCGCCCGCGCGCTCGGTTCGGCGCGGTCGCCCCGCGCGGTGCCGTTCCTGATCGCGACGCTGACGCTGGAGATCATGGGCGGGGATCGTTGCGCCCTGTACGCGGTGAAGGAGGGCGAAAAAGGGCCGTGTCTCGAACTGGTGGCGCGGCACGGGTTCCGCCTCGCCTACGAGCCGGAGGGGGCTGGTTCCGCGTCGAACCTGCGGGCGACCGAAATGCCGAACCCGGTCACCCTGCCCACCGGCGACGACCACCCGGCGAACTGGGTAGCGCGGCGCGCCCGCTCCCTGATCGTCGAGGACCTGTCGGAAGACACCCGCTGGGATCGCGCCCTCACGCGACCGGCACGGGGCAAAGCCGCCTCCCTGATCGCGGTCCCGCTCCGGAGCGGTGGCGGGGTGGTCGGCGTGCTCGAAATGTACACACGTAAAGAGCGACGGTGGCGCGGGGAGGATCTACGCCTCCTACTCACATTCGCGTCGCAAGCCACGGTCGCGTTCCAGTCGGCGCGCCTCGCGGACGAGCGAGAGGTCGCGGCCCGCGAAGTGCAGACGCTACGAGAGACGCTGGCCGCGCTCCGCTCCGACACGCCCGCGCCGAGCGACTTGTAGCTTCGCCCGCAGATCCCCTATTTGAGTGGACTACGTCAGCGCGTCGCGACGCGTGGACCCGCCGATTGCCGTTGCTCGGAGTCCGTCCCCACACCGCCGGTGGCCGCGCCTCGTGCAGGAGAAGCAGATCGAAGTCGGACGCATCGAGTAGGCCAAACCCGTCAGCCGTTGCCCGCGCTTCAAGGACGTGGTGTAAGAGAGCAGTCTGCGTGAGTGGTTGGCGTGGGTAGACAATAGACGCCCCACTTTCTCGGTGCGGGTACGATCGGGCCTCGGCTCGTTCCCGCACCTCGAAGCGAAGGTGGCGCAGGGTTCTGCCTAAACCCTCATAGGTCACTCCGTCAACGTTCCGTGTCGTATTTACCTCGCTCGTTCAGTATGATTTGATTTTTTCCGTACCGGGCTTTCTAGAGCGCGGCGGCGAACTCGCGTAGCGCGGGGAGCATCTTGCGGTACTCGACCAGGAACGCGTCGTGACCGTAGGCCGAATCCATGCAAAAGTAGCGGACGTCGCGGCCCGCATCCTGTAGCAGGTCGCGCACCTCCTCCATCTGCCGGGGCGGGAACAGATCGTCCGACGAGATCGAGACGAGTAGCGTCTTCGCCGTGATCCGGCTCACCGCGTGCGCCATGCTCGGGAAGCCGCGCGAAATATCGTGCAGGTCCACGGCTTTGGTCATGTACAGGTAGCTGTTGGCGTCGAAGCGTTTCACCAGCGCGGTGCCCTCGTCGTGCAGATACCGCTCCACGTCAAAGCGAGCGTGCAGATCCCGCTCCAGCGCGGACTCCTGCGCGGCTGGCTTGCGCCCGAACAGCTCCTCCATGATGCCGTCGGTCAGATAGGTCACGGTCCCGACCATGCGCGCGAGCGCGAGGCCCTGAGCGGGTCCCCCGTCGCCCGCGTCGTAGTAGTCGCCTTTGCGGAACAGCGGGTCGAGCAGGATCGCGCGGCGAGCGATCTCGTTGAACGCGATCGCGCGGGCATTGACGCGCCCGGCGGTAGCGATAGGAACCAGTGCGCGGACGCGGTCTGGGTACGTGACCGCCCATTCGAGTGCCTGCATCCCGCCCATCGAACCGCCCGCGACCAGCGCGAGGTGCGTTACCCCCCATAGGTCGCGAAGCACCCGCTCCTGCACCCTCACCATGTCGCGCACCGTCACTATTGGGAATCGCAACCCGTACGGCTTGCCGGTCGCCGGATCAATAGACGCGGGTCCCGTGGTGCCGCGACACCCGCCGAGGCTGTTCATACAGACCACGAAAAACCGGTCGGTGTCGAACACCTTGCCGGGTCCGATCAGACCGTCCCAGAAGCCAAACGTGCGGTTCGTCCAGGCGTACTTCCCCGCCGCGTGCGACGACCCGGTGATGCCGTGCGTCACCAGGATCACGTTGTCACGCCGATCACTCAGCACGCCGTATGTTTCGTACGCAACTTCGATCCCGGAGATGGTTTGCCGGTTATCCAGCAGGAACGGCGCGGCGTCGCTCCCGCCGAAATAGTGGATCTTCTTCTCCGCTAGGCCCACGGAGCATTCCCGGTCATCGGGCGGGTGTGTGTCAGTTTCGCTACCCATTAGAGCTAAATCGCCCACTCGTTCGCGCCGTTGATACCGAGTGCCGAGATCTCAACGCCCTGTTCCAGTGCCCAGGCCAGGCCCGCGTTGATGTCGTCGCGCTCGCCGGTGAAGTCCACCACCGTGTACCCCCCTTTTTCCATATCAATCGCGGCGTACCGGATCGAGAACTTCAAGCGGTAGTGGAACGACAGGTGCCAGATCACCGGCTCCTTAACACGGTCGAGGGGGAAATTGAGTTGGACGCGGACGGTTTCTGACATGGGATGTTACCTTCTTGCGGCGTGGTTGGGATGTGCTAGCGGCGGCGAGGACGCCGCCACCTACGCCTTTTCGATCGCCTCTTTGAGCAACCGGTCAATATCGTCGGGGCGAGCTTGCCCCTTCGCTTCCTTCATCACCTGCCCCTTCAGGAAGCCGACACTTTTCTCGTTGCCGCCCTTGATCTTCGCGACGACATCCAGGTTCGCCGCCACGATCCGCTCCACCATCCGCGCCACGGCATCCGTGTCGGCGACCTTCAGGCCCTGCTCCTCAATGATGGTACGCGGCGGCTTGCCCGACGCGAACATCTCTTCCAAGACCTTTTTGGCGATGGTGCCGGTGATCGTCCCATCCGCAATTACAGCCGTCAGTTCGGCGAGCATGGGCGGCGTGATCGGCGTCCCGGCCACCGGCAGGTTCGCCGCGTTCGCGAGGCGGGTGACTTCGCCGAGTAGCCAGTTCGCGACCGCCTTCGCGTCGCCTCCGGTGCGCACCGCTTTCTCGTAGAAGTCGGCGGTCGCCTTGTCGTTCACCAGCACCAGCGAATCGGCTTGCGGTAGACCGTATTCGATGACGAAGCGGTTCTTCTTCTCCAGCGCGAGTTCCGGTAGCGAGTCCCGGATTCCTGCGACGTATTCGGGGGTGAACTCAATCGGGATCAGGTCCGGCTCCGGGAAATAACGATACTCCTGCTCGGACTCCTTGACCCGTTGCAGAACAGTGACACCCTTCTCCGCATCCCAGCCGTAAGTAGCCTGGATTACCGTTCGCCCCGCCTCGATCTCCGCGATCTGCCGCGCCATCTCGTACTCGATCCCGCCCTGCACCGCGCGGAACGAGTTCAAGTTTTTGAGTTCGGTCTTGACGCCGAACGCCTCCGAGTCAACCGCGCGCACGGACGGGTTCGGCTCGACGCGAAGCGACCCCTGCTCCATCCGCCCGTCGGACGCGCCCAGATACAGCAGGATGGAGCGTAGCGTCTCCGCGTACAACCGCGCCTCTTCGGCGGACTCGACGTCGGGCGGGAAGTCGGTTACGATCTCCATGAGCGGGACCCCGGCGCGGTTGTAGTCCATCACGGAATAGCCCAAGCCGTCACTATGGATGCTCTTGCCGGTGTCCTCTTCCAGGTGTACGCGCGTGATATGGATGCGCTTCACGGTGCCGTCCGCTTTCTCGATCTCCAGCCAGCCGTTGGTGCCGATGGGCGTGTTGCCGTACTGCGAAACCTGATAGCCTTTCGGCAAGTCGGGGTAGAAGTAGTTCTTCCGGTGGAACACGGTGCGCATCGAAATCTCGCAGTGGAGCGCGAGCGCGGTGCGGACGACATGCTCCACCGCCTTCGCGTTAAAGACGGGCAGGGTGCCGGGAAGCCCCAGGCAGACGGGGCAGGTGCGCGTGTTCGGCTCGCCGCCGAACGCGTTCGCGCACCCGCAGAACATTTTGGACTGTGTGAGCAGTTCGGCGTGGCATTCCATGCCGACGCTCACCCGATACGAATTCGCCATGCGCCCATTATACAGGACGGTTGCCGAACTGGTAAGTGGCGTGGTCAAGCCGTCTACCTACCGCGTCACGCGGTGCGATTCGGGGCGGAATGGCGGCGAACATCCCCGACTTTGCACCAGTCCGGCAATTCCCGTTATAATAAACCCCACGCCGTGCGATACAGTCAGTACGCTACCGAACGCGGCGGGCGGCGACTCTTTGAAAGAACGGACTTACTCTCTTATGGCGGATTCGACGGAAACGGCGGTAGCCCCGGCGTGGCAACGCACCATCAACTGCGGCGACGCGCGGGCGGAGCACATCGGGCAAACGGTGACGGTGAACGGCTGGGCGGGCGGCGTGCGCGACCACGGTGGCGTGACGTTCATTGACCTGCGTGACCGCACCGGCGTCGTGCAAATCGTCTCCGACCCGTCGCGCCACTCGGGATCGGAGGCCGCGCATACGGAGGCGCAGAAGGTCCGCAACGAATACTGCCTTTCCATCACCGGCACCGTCGTCGCGCGGATCGCGGGCGCGGACAACCCGAACCTGCCCACCGGCGCGGTCGAGATCGAGGTCACCGCGATGGAAATACTTAACCCGTCCCGTGCCCTCCCCTTCCAACTCGACGACACGAACGTGAATGAGGAAGCACGCCTCAAGCACCGCTACCTCGACCTGCGCCGCCCGGTCATGTACGAGAAGTTGCGTCTGCGCCACGAGATCGTGCGCGCCGTCCGGGCGTTCCTGTACGACCAGGAGTTCCTCGAAATCGAGACACCCATCCTTACCAAATCCACGCCGGAAGGCGCCCGTGACTACCTGGTGCCATACCGCCTCGATCCGGGCAAGTTCTACGCCCTGCCGCAGGCTCCGCAACAGTTCAAGCAGCTCCTGATGGTGTCCGGGATCGAACGCTACTTCCAGATCGCCAAATGTTTCCGCGACGAGTCACAGCGCGCCGACCGCCAGCCGGAGTTCACGCAGATTGACCTGGAAATGAGTTTCGTCACGCAGGAGGACGTGCTGAACCTGGTCGAGGCGATGATCATCTCCGTCGTGGAGTCCGTGTCGCCGAAAAAGATCGTCAAGCCGTTCCCGCGCTTCACCTACGACGAGGCAATCGCCCGGTTCGGCAGCGACAAGCCCGACATCCGGTTCGGTCTAGAACTGGTGGACTGCGCCCCGATGCTCGCCGAAACGAGTTTCGCGGTGTTCCAGAGCGTGCTGGCAAACGGCGGTCAGGTCAAGGCACTCCGCTACCCCGGCGGCGCGAGACTGCCTCGCTCCGGCATGGACGAATTGACCGAGCGGGCGAAGGAGTTCGGCGCGAAGGGAATGGCGTACTTTTTGGTGGACGACGACGGGCTGGCCTCGAAAGGGCCGGTCGCGAAGTTCCTGTCCGACGAGGAGAAGGCCGCTGTCGTCGCCGCCGCCGAAGCGGTGCCGGGTGACATGGTGGCCTTCGTCGCCGACAGCAAAGAGACCGTCGCGAAGGTGCTGGACCGGATGCGCCGTCTGATCGGGGATCGCCTGGGACTGGTGAGCAAGAGCAACCTCGCCTACTGCTGGATCATAGACTTCCCGGTCTTCGAGGCGGACGAGGAGACGGGCGGATGGACATTCGCCCACAACCCGTTCTCGATGCCGAAGGGCGACGACATGCGGCTCATTGACACCGACCCCGCCGCGATGCGGGCGCAGTGCTACGACCTGGTATGCAACGGTTACGAGGCCGCGTCGGGGTCGGTGCGCATCCACAAGCCGGACATCCAGGTCGCGATCCTGAAGAAGATGGGACTGAGCGACGAGCAGATCAGCGCGCGGTTCGGGCACATGCTAGAAGCGTTCGCGTTCGGTGCCCCGCCCCACGCCGGTATCGCGCCGGGTCTTGACCGTCTGGTGATGCTTCTGAGCGACGACGAGAACATACGCGAAGTGATCGCGTTCCCGAAAATGGGCGGCGGCTATGACCCGCTGATGGACGCGCCGAGCGCGGTGGAGCCGAAGCAACTCGATGAACTGGGGCTTGCCATAAAGCCAACGAAGAAGGATCCGAAGTCGGTCAATTAGAAAGGCGCGAACAAGATGGAAGACCAGAAAATAAATGAGGGGGAACAGGCACCGGCGACGCGGTTTTCGCTCATGGAAGGGAATGCAGCAACTCAAGGGGGGGCGGGACCGCCCCCCGTCCTCGTGTCGCCGCTACGCGACACGAGGACGGAGGGCGGCTTTGATGAGGCGGACGCGCAGGCTGTCGCGGTCTACGCCTTGAGAGCGCGGGGTGCGTCCGCCTTGACGATCATGTACAGCGTGTTGGGGTTCTCGGTGCTGAACATGGCGTTGATCGCGTTCGGCTCTCCTTTCACCATGGCGTTCGGGCTATCTATCACGGACGTGATCGCATCGCTGGCGAAGGACAGCGGGCTGGTTCACCTGCTGTGGAGCGTAATCCCGCTCGGCTTCTATTTTTTGCTGACAAGTCTGTCGCGGAAATCTTCGGGTTGGCTGATCACGCTGATGGTGTTCTACCTTATTGATGGAATACTCGCCGTGATAGACAAACGTTGGATCGGGACGCTGGTACACGGCTACGTGCTGTACCTGCTCTGGCAGGGGCTGTCCGCCTTCTTCGCGGCGCGGAAGCTGGAGCGGATGCCGCCCGGCATGGCATAGGTATATCCGGCATGGCATAGGTATATATTGTGACGTAACCGACATCCAGGGCCGCGTGTCGGATGCATTAGAAGGTTCTTCGATATGAAACGTAGCGTGTTATCGTTCTGGGTGCTACTCATCGGCGTACTGGTCAGCGCGGGGCAGGTATTCTTGCTAGGCCCTTCCCTGCCGGGACGGGTCGCGTCGCACTTCGGGCTGGGAGGCGTGGCGGACGGGTTTATGGAGCGCGGGGCATTTCTCGTCTTCCAATTGACTAGCACGGCCGTTATCACGGGCATCTTCCTGGCACTCCCGCTGTTGCTCCGTGTCCTGCCCCCCGAGGGGTTGAATATCCCAAACAAGGACCACTGGCTGGCACCCGACCGGCGCGGCGCGACGATTAGCTACCTCGCGGAGCGTTTTTTCGCGTTCGGGGCGGCAACACTCGCACTATTTACGGCGGAATTGCAACTCGTGTATGAAGCCAACCTGCACGGCTCAGCCTCTATAGGCGCGGCTTCGTGGGTTTACGTGCTCCTTTACCTGGTCTACACGGCGATATGGGCCGGTGCGCTCGCGCGCCGATTCACGCGACTGCCGGAGTAGCGCGCCGCTTGTTCGTTGACGCTGTATTCGGCGACGGGGTATAATGGTGGCGTGAATCTCCATCCCGGTCGCCCACATCTCAGGGAGCGGCGGGGTGCCAGAAAGGTCTCTCGTCCTAATGTCGTTTGGTGAAATGAGCTTTGAGTCGTTGCAGGAGAAACTCCGTGGCGTCGAGGGCGAACTCGAAAGACGCAACCAGCATATTTCCCGGCTGGAAAAAGAAAACAAGGCTCTCGCCCAGCGGGTGCAGGAAGCGAGCGAGACGCAACAGCAATCCGCTTCCGAGATTTCGGAGATGGAGGAAGCCTTGAAGCGGATGGTCGTGCGGGTCGCCATGATCACGCAGGCGAGCAAGTGCATGTTCCTGATCCACGACCCGGAGGCGAGGGAGTTGTTCGCCGACCCGCCGGCACACGGCTTCGAGGCGGATCAGCTCAAAGGATTCCGCATCCCCATCGAAGGCACCGTCGCGGGCGACTGCTTCCGGGATGGTAAGCCCCAAATCATCTACGACGTCGAGGGCGACGACCGCGCGGTGAGAGAGAACCTCGCCGCGCTCGGAGTGAAGAATGGGCTGTGTGTGCCTCTCATCGTCCAGCGGCGCGACGAGGAGAGCAACCGCATTCTCGAAAGCAACACCATCGGCGTTCTTTACGTATTCAACAAGCGTTTCGGGGGAGTGTTCGTCCACGAGGACGTAACGCTTTTGCTCCGCATGGCACAGTCCACCGCTTCGATCATCAACATGACCGAGTCGTTCCGCGGCATCCAGCGCGAGCGCGACGAGGTGATCGAGACAATCGAGTCGCTTTCGATGGGATTGATCATGGTCGGCAAATCGGGGCGCATCTCGCAGATGAACAACTCCGCGCTCCGCGTCTTCGGCCTGAAGCGAGACGAAATCGGCGGCGGCAAGACGTACGACGCGGTGATCAAGGACGAAGCGGCGACCGAGCTGATCCGCCGCGCCATTGCCGACGAGATAGACCTCGGGGAGGAGATAACGCTCCCCGACCCGGAAGCACCGGACGGCTCGCCGCGCGTCTTCCAATTGCAGTCGGCTCAGGTACGCACCGAGGGCGGCGACGCCATCGGCACCGCGATCATCCTGAACGACATCACCCAGATCAAAAATGTGGACAAGATGAAGACGGCGTTCGTGTCCACCGTCTCCCATGAACTGCGGACGCCGCTCACCTCCATCAAGGGCTTCGTCGCCACGCTCGTACAGGACACCGAAGGTTACTACGACACCGAGACGCGGCACGAGTTTTACACGATCATTGACGACCAGTGCGACCGGCTGAAGCGGCTGATTGACGACCTGCTCAACGTGTCGCGCATCGAAGCGGGTAACGCGCTAGAACTCAATGTCGGGGACGTCCACCTGCGCCAGGTTATTGAGACCGCGATGCGGATTCAGGAGTCCTCGACGAGCCGTAAGGACACACATACCCTTGCTTACGAAGTGGCACCCGATGTTCCCGAGGCGATCAAGGCGGACGGTGACAAGGTCGAGCAGATCCTGGCGAACCTGGTGTCGAACGCACTCAAATACTCGCCGCTCGGCGGGGAAGTAAGGGTCAAGGCGCGGGTAATGTCGCCGGATTCGATTGAATTCTCAGTTAGCGACCAGGGGATGGGTATCCCCCCCGAGCATCTGTCCAAGATAGGCGAACGGTTCCATCGCGTTGATAACCGCGACACGCGCACCATCGGCGGAACCGGCATCGGGCTGTTCCTGGTGAAACACCTGGTGGAGATTCACGGCGGCAAGATGTGGATCGAGTCCGAAGTCGGGAAGGGGTCTACATTCCACTTCTCGCTCCCAACCACTCAGCCGGACGAAATCACCGGCGAAAATCTTAGCCAGCGCGTGGCGGGCTAAAGTAGCTAGGGGCGACACGGGCGAAGTCGCCCGTGTTGCGATTTAATGGAATGGTGAACCGTGTTGATGTGCGGATATCGCGGGTACCGGGGGCGGAAGACGTCCCGCTACCTTCGTATAAGACGGAGGGCGCGGCGGGGATGGATATTCACGCGGCGAACCCGACGCCGATGACGATAGTTCCGGGTGGTCGGGCGGTCGTGCCGACTGGCTTTCGTATCGCGATACCCGAAGGCTACGAGGCGCAGGTACGCCCCCGATCCGGACTGGCACGCGATTCCGGGATAAACATAGGGAACAGCCCCGGCACCGTAGATTCGGATTACCGCGGCGAAGTTCAGATACTGATGTCGAATCATGGAACGAAGGCGTTCCTCATAGAACGTGGAGATCGGATTGCACAGTTGGTTGTCGCGCCAGTTTCGCGGGTAGATTGGGAGATCGTTCCCGACCTCGACGAAACCAGTCGCGGCGAAGGTGGCTTCGGACACACAGGGCGATGATACCGGGGCCAGCAGTTGTCAAACGATGTTAAGCACGGCACTACCAGAACCCGCTGGAAAATCGGCTACTAAATCACGCTTCCCGTCGAGGGATGTTTCTCGACTCGATGGCGCGGGTGGTGCTATCGCGCCGCTACTTCAGCGTGCCGAGCTTCTCAAAGATAAGGGCCAATGGGAAGAGGCCGTCGCGGTCTGCACCGACGCCATTCGGCGTGCGCCGAGTTCCGCCCTCCCTTACGCGCTCCTCGGCGACATCTACCTGGCGCAGGGTAAGACCGGAGACGCGTCGCATTGGTACCGCATGTCACTCGAGCGTGACCCCGCGCAGGAAGCAGTCGCGAGCAAACACAAAGGGCTACTCGCCCAGCAACGCGCCGTGGCTACTGGAGACTACTCCCTCTCGCGTCTAGCCAACGCTCACGGGGCGATCTCAGATCACGGCGATAACAGACGCTTCGAGAAGACATTGACGTTGCCGCCAGTCGGCGTGCCGCCCCTGAAGACGAAGGCGCCATTCGCTCCCGAACGCACCACGGCGGAGCGGACGCTGGATTGGTTCGATGGGGTCTTTCCCCCGGGCCGTTCCGAAGGAGTGACCCGGCTGTTGCTGGCGGCGACCGGGATATTCGTGGGCATGGTACTGGTAATCGGCACGTTCTTGCTACTCTCGCTCCGCAAAGGCGATTCTTCGGACGATCTCTCCACGGCGGTAGTCAGCAAGGAACGGGTACATCAAGCCGCACCCCTACTGGCCTCGTCCACCAACGCCCCGCTGACCCCGCAACGCCCCGATGCAGCGCAGTCAATACCGTCCCATCCGGTGCCTCGGGCGTCCCTGTTGAAGACGCTGGCGGCCATCAACGACGACGAGTTGACCATGACCGCCGCGCAGACAGACAGCGAGGAAAATCAAGTGCAACTGGAAATAGCGTTGCCCTCACATGCCTCCGAAGGTCGCTTGATGACCCGCAATCGCGTGTTACAAGCTAGCGCGAAGGCGGCGCAAGCCGCATACACGGCGATCCCCCGACTACAGCGGTTTTCAATACGTGTTCTGATACGCAGTTCGCGCGACACCGGATCAGCGGACGCGGTGAATGCCACGCTTGTCTTCGTCGGGGAAACATCCTGCGTCGCGCTCCGCACGCTCAGCACGACGTCGCCCGTGCCGGATTACGCTTTGCTAACAGCCTTGTTCACGAACCCCTGGTGGTCTAACAATCTAGTAGGCCCTTAACATATCCGGGCGCTGGCTCATTTTTTAACCGGATGCCGCGAGGAAAGTATCCTCGCTCCGGGACTTGATCGCCGCGAGCGTGGCGTCCAGGTTAGACTGTATTATCTTGTGAACCAGGGTCTTTACGAGCGGGCCGACTAGCGGGATCTCCAGGACGTAATCAAGGTGCGAGTCGAAGCGGGTGGCGTCCGCGTCTTGGGCAGTGAATGTCCAGACGCCCCCGAATTCGTCGTAGTCGCCTTTAGTCTGTCGGAAGGTGCAGGTGCCTTCGTCCAGATCCCACACATCTTCCTCGGTCCAGCGCACCGTTATACCGAACTTTTGCACGATGCCGACCCAGTCGGAGACGACACGTAAACCGTCCGGGGATGTTTCGGTGACGACAAGTGATTTGACATCGGCCATAAACTCGGGGAAACTGGCGTTGTCGCGGGCGATGGCGATCACCCGCTCACGGGATGCGTTGATAATAAGAGAGCTTTCGACGCGGGGCATGAGTCCATTATACCGTGCCGGATCAACGCGGCAAACGAGGCACGGTCGGGAGGACGCGGTGAACACACCCGCCGGAGCGTTCCCTACCCTACTTGCCAGGGAGTCCCCCGAACTTGCGGACACGCCCCTGATAGTCCTTGACGGCGGTGACGAGATGCTCGCGGTCGAAATCGGGCCACAGTGTCTGCGTGACATGCAGTTCGGCATAGGCTATCTGCCACAGGAGGTAGTTGGAGACGCGCATCTCCCCGGCGGTCCGGATCATCAGGTCGGGATCCGGTAGATCGGCGTTGTAAAGATGGTCGGCGAACGTCTCGGGGGTGATGTCACGGGCAGTGATCTCGCCGCGCCCCGCCCGCTCGACGAGCCGTTTCACTGCGTCCAGTATCTCCATTCGTCCGCCGTAGTTTATGCAAAGATTTAGAGTAAGACCAGTGTTGTCTTTGGTATACTCTTCGTCGTAGCGCAACGCTTCCTGGAGCGAGTCGGGTAGCTCGTGGATGCGCCCGGAGAAGCGCATCCGAACGTTGTTTGCATCAAGCTCGCGCAGTTCAGACTTCGCCGCGCGCTCGATCAGGTGCATCAGCCCTTCGACTTCGTGCTTCGGGCGTTTCCAGTTCTCTGCCGAGAATACATAGAGAGTTAGGACGCGGAGGCCGAGTTCGCCGGCGGCGCGGACGACGCGGCGCACCGTCTGGTAGCCCTCTTTGTGGCCCCAGAGGCGATGCATCCCCCGGTCGCGCGCCCACCGCCCGTTGCCGTCCATGATGATCGCGACATGGGTGGGGATGCGGTCAGGGTCGAGGCCGAGCGCGGCGATCTGCTCGTCGGTCAGAGGCTTGGTGGGAGCGGAAGTGGTGGGTGACGGGGCGGTTGCGAAGAGCATCTGCTTATCGTGAGTTCCTTAAAATTACTTTGCCACGCAGAGTATATCAAGGGCAAATAGGGTTTGTCAAGTGTCCGCGAATCGCGAACCGAAGGGTACGGGCGACGCCGTTGTCGCCCATACGTCAAACCACGAGTAGTTCGGCTTCCTTGGTCTTGTACATCGTCTCGAGCTCGGCGATGTATTTGTCAACCAGTTTCTGGACGTCTTTTTCGGCGCGCTTGATGTCGTCCTCCGTATTCGTGTCGTCCTTCTTATACTGCTCGATGGCGTCGCGCCGCAGGTTGCGCAGGGCGACGCGCGCCGCTTCGGCTTTACCCGCGAGTTGCTTAACGAAATCCTTACGACGTTGCTCGGTGAGGGCCGGGATGTTCAGGCGGATGCTCACGCCGTCGTTGTTCGGGTTCAGCCCAAGGTCCGATTTCAGAATCGCCTTCTCGATTGGTCCGAGCATGTTTTTCTCCCACGGGGCGATCAACACGGTCCGGGATTCCGGGATGGAGACGGCGGCGACGCTCGCGATCGTCATCGGCTGGCCGTAATATTCCACCCGGATCGAGTCGAGAATGGCGGCGTTCGCGCGCCCGGTTCGCAGGGTGGCGAAATCATTCGAGGCGGCTTCCAGCGACTTCTTCATGCGCGTCTCCGCGTCGCGCAACATTTCAGCAGACATTTTCGTTTCTCCAGATACGGGGAAATGTCGGTGATGAACGCCGACCTTCCCCCAGTATACCCCCGTTATTTCGTTCGTGTTACGAGAGTGCCGATGGCTTCGCCCATCACCGCCCGCTTAATGTTGCCGGGGACGTTGATGTCGAAGACCACGATCGGCATGTCGTTCTCCATGCAGACCGCGAACGCCGTCAGGTCCATCACGCGCAGTTTCTTCTCAATGGCTTCTTCGTAGCCGATGGTGCGGTACGGCTTGGCGTCCGCAAACTTGCGCGGGTCCTTGTCGTACACGGCGTCGGTGTTGTTCTTCGCCATCAGCACCACCTCCGCCCCGACTTCTAGAGCGCGGAGCGACGCGGCCGTGTCGGTGGTGAAATACGGGTTGCCCGTGCCGCCCGCGAGGATCACCACGCGCCCCTTCTCTATGTGGCGGATCGCACGTCGCCGTATGAATGGCTCGGCGACCTGCATGATCGAGATGGCGGTCTGCACGCGGGTCTGAATCCCTTGCTTCTCCAGCCCGTCCTGCAACGCGAGGGCATTAATCACGGTCGCTAGCATCCCGGCATAGTCGGCGGTCGCTCGCTCCATACCTTTGCCCTCCGACATCACCTGCCCGCGCAGGATGTTGCCGCCGCCGACCACGATGGCAACGCCGACGCCCTCGGCGTGAACCGCGGCGACTTCCCGAGAGATAGTCGTGATCGCGTCCGTATCAATGCCGTACCCCTGCTCCCCGGCGAACGCCTCGCCGGAGAGTTTGAGTAGCACCCGTTTGAACTTCGGGCGTGCCGCGCCGGTTAGTCTATCTACCGGGGCAGTTCCGCCAGCAACAGCGGTGAGTGGCTCACTCAAGCCGCCGCTTCCCCTTCGGTTCCTACCGCGTCCGCCTGCAATTCACCAACCTTGAAGCGTGCGAAGCGCACAATGTTTGCGCCAGATGTCTTCTTGACGAGATCGTCAATCGTGATCGCGGGGTCGCGGACATAGGACTGCTTCAAAAGGACCGACTCCTCCAGGAACACCCGGATGCGGCCGTTGACCATCGCGTTGATCGCGCCTTCGGGCTTCCCCGCCATTTTCGGGTCGTTCATCGCTTGCGCGGTGGCGATCTCGCGCTCTTTCGCGATAACCTCGTCGGGAACATCCGACTCCGCCAGCACCATAGGGTTCGAGGAGGAGATATGCAGGGCGACCTCGCGGGCGAGCGTCGCCGCCGCATCCCGGTCTTCGCCGCCACTCACTTCGACCAGAACGCCGACCCTGCCGCCCTCGTCCCCGGAGCCACTCGGATTATGGACGTACATGCCGACCACATTCCCAGTCGGCGCACCGAACCGCTGGAACCGCGAAAGCGCGATCTTCTCGCCGATAGGCGCGGACTCGTCGGTAATGGTCTGGCCGACCGTGCTCCCGCCCATCGGGGACGCCAGCAACGCTTCCAGGTCGGCGGGAACCGTGCCCGCCGCGAACTCGATGAGCCGCGCGACGAGCGATTTACCCAGCGAGCGGAACCCCTCGTTGCGCGCCACGAAGTCGGTCTCGGAGTTGAGTTCGATGATCACCCCGATCTGCTTGTCGTCGGAAACGCGCGCGAAGACAGAACCTTCCGCGGCGATTCGGGTCAGGTTTTTACCGACTTGCGTGTCGCCTATGCTCTTGCGGAGTACGGTGACCGCCTCCTCCAGATCGCCGTCCGCTTCGGTGAGTGCTTTCTTACACTGCA
>JAYUUO010000284.1:0-7466 GCA_043754515.1 Armatimonadota bacterium | reverse complement strand
CCGCGTCAGGGGAGGCGGGGAGCGAGTTTGCTCAAGATATGCGGCGTCGCGTCGCCGAAGCGCGGGCGTCCATGAACGAGGAAGAAGAAGCCTCTGCGCCCCTTGCCGACAGGGAGCCTGACCCGGACGACTGGGCGACGAAGGCGGCGCAAGCAAGAGCCGAGATCGAAGCACCGGAGCTATTCGGCGACGACGGACACAAGGAGGGCGCGGAGCCGTCCACCCCCGCTCCGCCATCCGAGAATCCCGCTCCCGTGGCTGTAAAGGCACTGCCATCCGTCGCCGACGTCGCGCCGGAAACGACGGCACCTATTCAGACAGGGGCCAGCCGCGTCATGGCCGGGATCGCGCAGGACGATGACGACTGGATGTTCGAGCATGATCTGAACATCGACGCCGTGTTCGCGCACCTTCGCACCCAGTGGGACTACCGCCTCACCCCGGTAGGGCGCAAAGCGTTGAAGGCCCTCACCGGCACCTACAACGACGAGAACCCGGACGCGCCGGTCACCCCCGCCGCACGCCTTGAACGTTGCCTCATCGCCCTCGCGAACAAAGCGGGCTACGACATCGAAACACTGAAAGAAATCCCGGAGTAACCACCATGACCGACACAGAAACAACCACGGCAACAGCCACGCAAGACACTGCGGATGGGACGGGATCCACCGCAACTGACACGGCAGTACCCGCCGCCGTCCCGGAAACAAACGCGGCCTCGCCTGCCGCCCGCACCCGGCGGATATTCCTGTACGGCACGCAGCGGCTCTCCGACCCGAACCCGGCCCTGAAGCCGAACGAGGTCAAGATCCACTTCGCGGCGTCGTACCCGGAACTGACCAGCGCGAGCATCACGCTCGAGAAAACGGAGGATGTCAAAGGTGTCCAGACGGAATACTGGCAGCTCAAAAAGTCTGTCGGGACTAAGGGATAACAGCAAGCTATGCGACACGCGAAAATCGCCGCGATTTCTCGGCGAACCGGATCTTCTTTCGGCGGCGATAGCGTCGGCACTTTCGGGGGAAATGACGCCCTCGCGCCCGCCGGAGACGGAACTCGCGCGGGCGTTCCGCGAGGGCGGCGATCCGCTCGCGTGCGGGGAGGCGGTGGCCTTCGCGATCCGCTACCGGCGGCACTCGCACGACCCGCCTTTCGTGCCGGAGGGGGCTTCGCTCCCGCTTCTGTTCTGAGCGTGCCCGCGTTCGGTCCCGACGTGCCCGCGCGCTTCGAGGTACACGCGTCGGACGCAGACGACGGACAGGCGAACCGGGACCTCGCTGTGTTCGCGGACGCGCTCCTGTACGCCGGGATTCTGAACCGCGGCGACTGGCAGGGCGATCTGGCGCAGACGGTGGCGCAGGGGCTGACGCGCTTCGGCTGGTCTTACGGACTGGGGAGCGAGGGGAGCGTGTTCGAGCATCTGTCTGTCTCCGTGATCACGGACGTCGAGAACACGCTCCAGATGGACGAAGGCGGCGACTCGATCCCGGAGTGGCGGCGGGTTTTCGGTGCGCCGCTCCCGGATAGAAAGATCGCCACTATGGATCACCGTACAGGCGACTCCCCCGGTTCGGCGGACTTTCGCGTGGCTTCGCGGATCTGCGGGTTCTCTATCCACTCGGACAACTGCTACTCGATCCCGGTCGCGCCCTGGGTCCGAAGGATCGAGAAGGAGTTCGGCGAGGCGGTCGCGGGCGATTTCATGGGGGCTCTCGACTGGGGACTCATGGTCGTCGGCGGCCTGACCCCCTCCGACGCATGCGAATGGGTCGAGGGTTGGGAGGACATGGACGAGCCAGAGGAAGACGCCGACCCGGACGAGCGACTCTGGCAGACGTCGGCGGGGATCAGGGAGAAACTGCCGGCGGTCGCGCTCGAATACACGTGCGACCTCCCGCGCCTCCGGCATGCCGCTCTAAGTGACTCGGCGTCCGCCGATCTACTGGACTCCGCGCTACGGGTAGTGGACGCGCTCCAGGCGATGAAACCGGACGGGTATGAGGCCATGGACCATAACGATAAGCAGCTACGCGTCTACAGCCACCGGGGCTACCTCGCGCGGCAGGTCCCGCCCGTATTCATCACCTGGACCGGCGAGATCAACCCCGACATGCCGGATTACGACCCGACGCCCCGCGTGTACGACAACAAGCTAGAACTCCTGCAAGAGGAATACTGCTCCGACGCGGTATGGGCGCATTTTTTCGACCACCGCAAAGCCGGGGACGGGCCGGGGACGGCGCATAGCGCGGCCCGTGCGCTCGCGGCGGTGATCCCGGTTATAGGGCTGCTGGAGCAACTGCTGACGACACTGAAGAGCGGCCCGCCGAAGGGGAGAAACGCGGCGTTTGTTCTGGGGAGGCGAAACACCACGACAGGCGAAACGAAGTTTCTGCCGAATCGCCGGGGTGGCAAGTCGCTCGCGGCGGTGTTCCTCGAAGAACACTGCCGCGTTTGTTCCGAACTGGAAGGAATGCGATGAAAACGAACCTGTATCTGTCGGAGTCCGACCGCCCGACCGCGCTCGCGGCGACCCATGCGATCATCCTGTACGCGGGTAGCGGACGCACGACCGGCCTTCATTCCCAGCACTCCCTCGCGGCACTGCACCCGGTGGACGCGGGCGACGGGACGCGCCCGCCCGTGATCGGGCCGGGCACGGGGCTGAGCCGCGCGACGATGGAACTCATGCTCCGCCAGGTGCTGAATCAAGAGACCGGCGGCAAGGAACGCGCCCCGCGCGCGATCCTGTCGGACGTGCTGTACATGGGGGACGGCACCGCCGTGGACCGTATGGTCTGGCACGCCCCCGCGCGGCGGCGTCCGATCTTTTTCCGCACCGGGAAGCGCGACTTCGACGCCCTGTTCCGGGAGGCAACGGTGCTCTGGTGCCCGCTCCTGTTCGTCGCCGAGCCGAACAGCCTGCGCGTGTTCGCGCTGGCATCCGGCGACCGCCCGACCGCGGATACCCCGGTCTATTACGCGCCGTTTTTCAATCTGTCGTCGAACGGGGCGATGTGCGCGGGGGACGTGAGCCTGCCGGGCACGCTCCGCCCGTCAGAGCGGCAGTCGCGCTGGGAGGCCGCGTTCTACGAGTCGGCGTTCACCCACAGCAACTACGGCGCGACGCGCTTCGTGAACCACCCACGCGGGCACGACGGACTCTGGCGCAACATGGTCCACCGGCAGGACGGGCGCGGGTTCCCGGCGCGGTGTCTGGTCCCGGCGGCGGGTCGGGTTAACGTGCCGGGCGCGGTTGTACTGGGCGAGCCGCTCACGGTGGGGAAGGTGATCGAATGAGACCGAAGACACTGCCGGACGTTTACCATTACCTCGACGGGCGGCTCCGGTCGCGCCCTATCGTGGTGCAACTCGTCGGCGTCGGGGGCACGGGGTCGCAGGTGCTGACCGGCCTCGGGCGGCTGCACGTCGCGCTCCTCGCGCTCGGCCACGAGTGGGGGCTGGACGTGACCGTGTTCGACGCGGACCGGGTCTCCCCCGCGAACATCGGGCGTCAGCTGTACTCCCACGCGGACGTCGGGCAGAGCAAGGCGGTCGCGCTCGTCACGCGGGTCAACCTGTTCTTCGGGCTGGACTGGAAGGCACGCTGCGAGCGGTACACGGGGTCGGAGTCGGGCGGCGCGGACATCGTGATCACGTGCGTAGACACGGCGAAGTCCCGGCGGCAGATCGCGGCGAACATGACATCGGTCGGTCGCGGACCGGCCTACTGGCTCGACTGCGGCAACGCGCGGCGGTCCGGGCAGGTGTTCCTGACGCGCGGTTCCGGCGTGTCTACGCGGACGGTGGTAGTGCCTGTACTCGGCTCGGACTTCGCGGATTCGCTCGTCGCGGGCGATCACATCGGATTTGATTTGCCGACCCTGCGGGAGGTGTTGCCGGAGGTGTTCGACGCGACCCTACCGGAGGACGATGCGCCGTCCTGCTCGCTCGCGGAGTCGCTCGCCTCTCAGGATCTGTTCGTGAACGATCACGTGTCGCGCTGGGCACTGCACCTGATGTGGTCGCTGCTCTCTGAGGGCAAGACGAGCGTGTGTGGGTACTGGATCAACCTCGCGGAGGGGCGGGTCGCGCCGGTGCCGATCTCGCGGTTCGCGGCGGTCTCCGGCGGCAAGGCCCGGAAGACGGGGGGCACGAATGGATAGCGTTTCGAGATCCGCACCGATCACCGTGCGGGTGGAACCGGCAGGCATGTCCGCGCGGACGACGACGGAGGCGGATGTGAACTTCGCGCGGCTACTCGACTTACTCTCGACGTTCCGGCGGCGCGACGAGGTCTCGGGCGTGGTGTACGCGGATAAGGGGAAACTGCCGGAGGCGGTTTCCCTCACGAATACGGCACCGGGCGGTTTCTCCGAGGCGCGGGGCATAATAACGCCATGAAAAACACCACCCAGACACGATACGACAAAACCCGGCGGCGTCTCGCGACCGGCGACTGGTCGGGGCTTCGCGCCCTCTCCTACGCGCGCTGTAGCACCGACGACCAGGCCCACGGCGACTACACGACTATTGACTCGCAGAAGGCGATCAACGCGAAGCGCGTCGCCGAGCGCGGGGCGAGGCTCGTGTTCGACCTGACGGACGAGGGCAAAACGGGCACCAACCTGGAGCGGGCGGGATGGAAAAACGCGATCGCGCACGCCGAATCCGGTGCCGTCGATTTCGTGATCGTCACCTACATGAGCAGGCTCGGGCGCGGCGACGCGTTCACCGTCGGCGAGTACCTGCTGAAACAGACCGGGTGCACGGTGTTCATGGTGCAGGAGAAGTTCGCCGACGACACGGCGGGCTACGCGCAGAAGAAAATGACGAACTTCCTCGACGGCATGTATCCGGTGCAGGTCCGCGAGTGGACGCTGACACGCATGATCGAGATGTTCGGGCGCGGCTATCATGTCGGGGGCGGCATCGCGTTCGGATACAAGACAGTCCCGGCGTGGGAGGCACCCGACCCGCACGCGAAAAAGCAGCCCCCGCGACTGCTGGTCCCCGACGAGAGCCTCGCGCCGATCATAGCGGGCGTATTCACGGTCGCGCTCCGGACGCGGCGGGTCGCGGACGCGCAGGCGTACCTTTCGGACGCGACCGGCAAGGCGTGGGGCTGGAAGCAGACCGACTACGTTCTGCGCAACCGGGTGTATCGGGGCGAGTACCGCTGGCGCGACCTGGTGCGCGGCGACGAGGGCGGCACTGTCGCGGGACACACGCCGCTCGTAGACGCCGCCGTGTTCGACGCCGTGCAGGAGATGCTCGCGGCGACCAGTACCCAGGAAGAGGCGTCGTGCCGCCGCCCGCGACGGACACGTACAACCGAACTGGAGAGTTCGCCCGACCAGACGGGAACCGTTCCCGACCGGTCGGTGGCACCCGAAACCTATTATCTGCACGGGCTGATGTACTGCGGGCACTGCTGTTACACATCGAAAGCCGCTTTCGGGTCACACCCGTCAAACCAAGAAAACGCGGCGTTTTCTCGGTTTGACGGGTGTGACCAAGGGCGCAACCACTACCGCATGTCAAACTCGTGGGCGAGCGGGCGTGGCGGGAACAGGGTGCCCTACTACGAGTGCCTGCACAAAATGCACTACAAGAAGCAGTCGGACTGCCCGGTATGCCGGGTGAACGCGAACAAGATCCATGAGGCGATTGTTCGCGAGGTCACGCTGATGGCGGCGCACCCGTGGCGGGTGCGGCAGCACATCGAGCGCGCCCTCCCGCGCATGCCGAGGCCGGAGTCGCTCATTAAAGAGCGGGACGCGGCGCAAAAGCGTCTCGCGGACGCGCGGCGCCGGATGGCGAACCTCATCGAGGCAGTCGCGGTGTCGGGCGCGGCGGTGGTCGCCGCGCTCTCGGGCAAGATCGTCGCGACCCAGAGCGAGGTGAACGCGCTCTCCCTGGAGTCAGCCCGGCTGGAGAAGGAACTGGTGGCGGCGACGGCGAGCCGGCCCGACACGGAAGAACTCGCCACAACCCTGTCACTGTTCGCGCGCATCTGGGAACACCGGACGGACGCGGAGCGGTGCCAGCTGATGCCCCTGATCGTGGAGCGGGTGACGATGGAGACGAAGCGCGTGGCGCGGGTGATGATCCTGCCGCAACTGAGCGAGGATCTGTTCCTGCCGGACGCCGAAGGGGCGGGAGAGGGGGCCGTAGGAGCGACTTCCCCGTGCCGCGCGTCCGAAATGAGGCCGACCGGGAGTACCGGTTCGATGATAGACCGTATTAAGGGACGTACCTCCCGCTACGCTCGAACCGCTTTCGAGATAAGCATCACCCTCCCGACCCGCCGGATCTACTCACCCTCTCCTGATCCCGGTCCGCCCGTCTCCACACACGACAAGAGTGGTGACGTACGATGATCCATGCCGCGCCGTTACGCGAAAATGCTCCGCATTTCAAGAAAACCGCCCCGGGCGGTTTCTCTGACTCGGTCTTCCGGGTACTTGCCCTTGATCCCTCGACCGACGTCACCGGGGTCGTCGTCCTCGACTTCGACCGCATGGGCGCGCATCTCGTCCGCGCGGCGGTCGCGGTGCGCGGCGTTAACGAAGCCGGCTACGGCGTCGGTCAAGGCAGATCGGCCAGGGCGGTGGACACGCTCTCCGACCGGATCCAGCGCATCGCGCACACCCGGACATGCCTGGAATCGTGGCTCGCCGACTGCCCGCATATCGGCTCGCTCTCCGCCTGCGCCTACGAGTTCCACACGGGGCGGGGCGGCGCGCCGAGCGAGGCGATCAGCGAGGCGACCGGGGCGTATATGACCATCGCGCCGCTCCCTTCCCTGCCGCACTACCGCGTCAATCCCATGACGGCGAAAGCGGCGTGGGGCGGGGCGGCACTCGTCCGCGCCGACGCCAAGATCGCCGTCGTGCGTTGGGCGCGGCGCGAGTTCGGCCTGACGCTCTCCGACACGGACGACGCCATCGCCGACGCGCTCGCCGTCGCCGTCGCGGCGTTCGGCCAGTGGCGCGTGGCGGGACTCGCGGATTCGCAGGGCGTCTTGTTCGGCGCGGGCGCGCGGAAGTTCAGCACAATCTCTCGGAAAACTGCCGCAGTTTCCGACGGGACGGGCGTAGCTAAACGAAAGGCGGTAGCGGCATGAAGATGAACTACTCGTTCCGCCCCATCGGTGCTTGGGCGTACCCGTCCACCGCACCGACATCGCGCCGCGTGTATCCCAGGAAAGGTACGGGCGTCCGATGATATTATTTGAACCGACATTTGAGAACCCGGTCATGTCCGCGACTATCTCGGACTGTGGCACCTACCGCTATAGGCTGTCGCGGATGTGGGCACCCGAAAGGGGGCACGTCGTGTTCGTCATGTTAAATCCGTCTACGGCGGATTCGACTAGTGACGATCCTACCGTACGCCGGTGCATGCGCTACGCCCGCGCTTGGGGATTCGGCGGGATCGTGGTGGTCAACCTGTTCGCTTTG
>JAYUUO010000283.1:0-22795 GCA_043754515.1 Armatimonadota bacterium | reverse complement strand
GGTGCCGCGCCCCACGTCGCCACCCCCGCCCGCAAGAACGCCCCCGTGCCGCACGTCGGCTCCAGCACGACGGACGGGCAGACGCCCCGCGCCGCGAGGAGTTCGCACACGCGCGCCGCGAGCGCGGGGGGCGTCTGAAAGTCGCCGCGAATCGTTTTCGCCGCGCTAACGGACACGCTCCACCCCGATCACCGCCGCTCCGTCCGCTATAGCTCGGCCGTACTGTAACCGCCATTGCAACGCGTTGGGAATGGTTAGGCAACCTCGAACAACGGAACGGGTTGACGTGACGGGAGCATCCTATTCGTCAAGCCCATCGATTATATCTTCAACATCTTCCGCCGAAGCTTCCGAAAGATTTTGCGTCGCCTCGTCATTTATGTAGTTAAACTCTACCTTACTTTGGACTATTATTTCCTGCATAACATCACGCGTTTTGTCATCCGCGACTATCTCAGCTAAAAAATCATTGAGCATCGGGATGTTAATTATCTCCTCAACACAACTCATATACTTCTGTATGATTGATTCGATTGCGTATTTTTTTGTAGCCTGTTCTTTGATGCTCTCTCGGATCTCGTCGCTGCTGTCTGAGGCTTTCACCACGAAAGTTAAAGGAAATCGTTGTATCTTGTCTATGTCCAAGAAGAATTTGCTAACATCAACATTCTCCGTGACTTGAAAGAACCTGCCTAGTGGCCTCATGACAAAATCAATGCCACCGTCGTTTGCGTTGGTACGTCCTGTTTTGTACAAGATTAAAAACGCGCGTTCTAAGGTGTCAGGTGACCGCCCCCAGTAGATTTCCTGCTCGCCATAGTGGACTTTCAGTATAGCGAAGCTAACGATTTCGAAAATGCGAGCGTCAACGTTTGACTCTAGTTGATCTCTGATAAAATCTTTGGCTTCCACTCTGCCATGTTTCTCGATCTCGCCGATCCTGCGGCAAGTCTCTATAAACGCTTCAAATGCAGATCGCTTCGCCGCGACATAATCATCGGCGATTCGGATGATCAATTCGGCTATGTTCACCGTCTGGCCCACGCCATCCGTATCTATGAAAGAGACCATCAGGAGGCTCTCATTGATCCAGTATCTTTGTTCTTCAACGGCTCTTATAATTGGACGCTGACGGATGGTCGGGAAGAACTTCGTGAACTCATCATTGAGCCTAGCATTCAGGTGATGATTTTGTAGTCTGCTTCCGAATGGCAACTCTCGTTGACGTTTGAGTAGATCAGTAAACCGCGCCCCCTGATATTTGCTGTATTGGCCAACAGAAGTAGTCGAAAAGCCCTTAGCTATGTAATCTTCCACCAAGACGTATAAAGCAAATATGCTCCCGAACGATCCTCGCGCTTTAGAACCTCGATTCGCTGACCGCGTTTTCTCATTCAAGTACTGAATCAAGTAACTTGCGTTAAAAATATGGGTGGCATTCGCTCCGAAATACTCGCTCAATATTGAAGCGATCACGTCTGTGAAAGGATGTCTAAGCATGTTTGACTTCCACCTGACTGAGCAACGGTACTGTTGATTCGTGGCTTAACATCTCTACGTTTATACTCTTTAACCACTTGTGTGGACACATCTCCTTCACCTTCGGGAAGAATGCCCAGCCTTCTCAATCCCGCTTTCACGTAGGCTTCGGAAATCTCTATACTAATGCTATTCCTACCCAAACGCTTTGCTACACTGCCTGTAGTAAATGTGCCGGAAAAAGGGTCTAATACTACGCCTTCCTTCTTTGTACTTGCTAGAATAATCCGCTCTAGAAGTGCTTCAGGCTTCTGCGAAGGATGATCCTCGTACTCCGGCATACGAAATCGCACACGTGGGAAGTACCACGCATTCCCGGGGATTTTTTTCGAACTGTACTCAGACGGAACAGTCTTCCGGTAGTCAACCAATTTTCGAACGGCCCCTGTTCTCGCTTCTACCAGTATATCTTCCGCATTGAATATGTAGTTTTTGGCGTCCTTCACACAATAGAGAATCGGCTCGTGGAGCGAACCATAATATTTGCGAGCCTGAACACCTGAGCTATCGTAATGCCAAACAATCCTCGACAGAATTGTCATCTTTTTGCGAAGGTACAAATCGAAATAGGGCATCGCTTGGGTACTAGCCATCAGGTACATGCTACCGGTGGGCTTCAGCTTACGTATACAAAGATCAAGCCACTGGTAACACCAAGAGACATACTCATCGTCGGACCTCCATTTGTCGTGGAAGTCGCCGAAGTGTTTCCCTATGTTATAAGGGGGGTCAGCAAAGACCAAATCTACTGACTGATCTGCTATGTGAGTATCTAGGACGATCAACGCGTCACCTCGAAACACGGTGTGTCCCTCCTTTTCAAACTCATCTATTGCTACCATGGCTTTTCACTCCCAACAAACAATCATACGCCATTATGTGCGTCAGGTACCATACCGTCTGCGACCCCGCGCGTAGCGGATCCGCCCCGAACTGACAAGTGACGACTCCAGGCAGACATCCCAAAACCCCCTACCGTATCCATTAAGAGGAGTATTAAACCGTTGTCAAAAGTATACAAGTTCGACATGTCAGCGAAGGTTGTACCTACGCCGAGTTGATGCGCACCGTGATCAGCCTGAAGCGGCAACCATAAGCAACTAACCAGCGATAGCTCAGGTGCTGTCAACAAAACTTCGCTTAATCAACATCATTACTCCGCACCCCAGTATATCTGTAGGAAGTGCCATCTGTTGGTCGTGAGTCGTGACGGGCTTGTTGAAGGGAAACGCATTTAGCTACAAAAAAAAGTGACCCGCACACTTTGAGGATAGACTTGCGTCCATAGCCTTGGCGGGTTCTATTGTGCTTATTATACATCGGGAGCGTACGAAATCAAGCGAAGAAGTGTAAGCTCATCCCCGGTTATTTCCCGGCCGCCCCCGTCACGGCGCGCCCCAGTAGCCCCCCGTCCGCCATCAGCCGCTTCAGGTACCGCCCCGTGTGCGACGCCCCCGCCTCGCAGATCTGCTCCGGCGTGCCCGACGCGATCACCTGGCCGCCCCCGTCCCCGCCCTCCGGCCCCATGTCAATCACGTGGTCCGCGCTTTTCACGACGTCCAGGTTGTGCTCGATCACCAGCACCGTGGAGCCGGTGTTCACCAGCCGTTGCAGGAGCATCAGTAGCTTCTCGATGTCCGCGAAGTGCAGGCCCGTGGTCGGCTCGTCTAAAATGTAGAGCGTGCGGCCCGTAGAACGCTTCGACAACTCCGTCGCCAACTTCACGCGCTGCGCCTCGCCGCCCGACAGTTGCGTCGCCGGCTGGCCTAAGCGGATGTAGTCGAGGCCGACGTCCGCGATCGTCTGCAAGCGGCGCGTGATCGAGGTCACCGCTCCGAAGAACTCGACCGCCTCGCCGACCGACATTTCCAGAACGTCCGCGATAGTCTTGCTTTTGAACTTCACCTCCAGCGTCTCGCGGTTGTAGCGTTTGCCCTTGCACACCTCGCACGGCACGTAAACGTCGGGCAGGAACACCATCTCGATCTTCAGAATCCCGTCGCCCTTGCACGCCTCGCACCGCCCGCCCTTGACGTTGAACGAGAACCGCCCCGGCCCGTAGCCGCGCACTCGCGACTCGCCCGTCTGCGCGAACAGGTCGCGGATCAGGTCGAATGTGCCGGTGTAGGTCGCCGGGTTCGAGCGCGGCGTGCGCCCGATGGGGGACTGGTCAATGTCCACCAGTTTGTCAATATGCTCGATCCCGTCCACGCCCTCGTGCGGCTCCCAAACGGTGTGCGACTTGTGCAGCGCGTTCATCAGGCGCGGGTACAGCGTGTCCTGGATCAGCGTGGACTTGCCCGACCCCGAAACGCCGGTGACGCAGGTTAGCGTGCCGAGCGGGATGCTCGCAGTCACGTTCTTCAGGTTGTTGCCCGTCGCGCCGCGTATCGTCAGGAACTTGCCGTTGCCCTCGCGCCGCTTTTCCGGGATTGCGATACGCCGCCGCCCGGACAGGTACGCCGCCGTTTGCGACGCCTCGCTCGGGAGTATCTGCGCCAGCGTCCCCTGCGCCACGATCTGCCCGCCATGGATGCCCGCGCCCGGCCCGACGTCCACGATCCAGTCCGCCGCCGCCATCGTCTCCTCGTCGTGCTCGACCACCAGCACCGAGTTGCCCAGGTCGCGCAGGTGGACCAGCGTCTCGATCAGCCGCGTGTTGTCGCGCTGGTGCAAACCGATGCTCGGCTCGTCGAGCACGTACATCACCCCTTGCAACCCCGACCCGATCTGCGTCGCCAGCCGGATACGTTGCGCCTCGCCGCCCGCAAGCGTCGCCGCGCCCCGGTCCAGCGTCAGGTACGTCAGCCCGACCGCGTTCAGGAACCCCAGCCGCGCGTCAATCTCCTTCAAAATGCCCCGCGCGATGGTGCGCTCGCGGGCCGTGATGTCCACGTCCGCGAAAAACGCCCGCGCCTTTTCCACCGACAAATGCGTCGCGTCCGCGATGTTCTTGCCGCCGAACGTCACCGCGAGCGACTCGGGCTTGAGCCGCTTGCCCTTGCAGTCGGGGCACGGCTTGCTCGACATGTACTGTTCCAGGTCCTCGCGCTGGGTCGGCGATTCGGTCTCCTTGTACCGCCGCTCCAGGTTCGGGATCGCGCCCTCGTACTCCGTCTCGAAGTTGCGCGACTTGGCGAAGCGGTTGCGGAACGCCACGGTGATCTTGCCCTTGGTGCCGTACAGAACGCCGTTCATCTGCTCCTCGCTGAGTTCGCGCAACGGCGTCTTGACCGAAAACCCGAGTTTCGCCGCCGCCGCCGCGAGCACGTTCGGCCAGTAATCGGACGTTTTGGACGCGAACGGGAGCAGCGCGCCCTCTTCGAGCGACAGGTTCCGGTCCGGCGCGACGCGCTCCGGGTCGAACTCGGCCTGCGTCCCGAGGCCGTGGCAGGTCGGGCACGCGCCGTACGGCGAGTTGAACGAGAACGTGCGCGGCGCGATCTCCTCGAAACTCAGGCCGCAGAACGTACACGCGAAATGCTCGGAGTACAGCCGCTCCTCGCCGTTCAGGAAGTCAATCCCGACCAGCCCTTTGCCGCGCCGCAGGGCCGCCTCGACGGAGTCCGCGAGCCGCTTCTCCACGCCCGGCTTGATCACGATCCGGTCGAGCACGATGTCAATGTCGTGTTGCTTGTACCGATCCAGCACGATGTCTTCGGTGATCTCGCGCACCTCGCCGTCTACGCGCACGCGCACGAAACCTTCCTTTTTAATGTCGTCCAGCTCTTTGCGGTACTCGCCCTTACGCCCGCGAATGACCGGGGCGAGGATCTGGAGACGGGTGCCTTCCGGCAGTTCCATGATCTCATCGGTGATCTGGGAGGGCTGCTGTTGCGTGATGGGCCGGCCGCAGTTGTAGCAGTGCGGCTTGCCGACCCGCGCGTAAAGGAGGCGTAGGTAGTCGTACACTTCGGTCACAGTGCCGACGGTGGAGCGGGGGTTGCGCGACGTCGACTTCTGGTCAATCGAGACGGCGGGCGAGAGTCCGTCAATACGGTCCACGTCGGGCTTGTTGAGGTTGCCGAGGAACTGCCGGGCGTACGAGGAGAGCGACTCGACATAGCGGCGCTGGCCCTCGGCGTACAGGGTGTCGAACGCGAGCGAGGATTTGCCGGAGCCGGAAAGCCCGGTGATGACCACGAGTTTATCGCGGGGGATGTCGAGGCTGATGTTTTTGAGGTTGTTCTGCCGCGCGCCGCGGACGCTGATGTAGCCGACGCGGGAGGGGGTGTTGGTGGAGAGCGCGTCGGGCGTCGGGGCGTCGGCGGCAGTTTCGTCGGGGGAGGATAGGGCGGGTGTTTCGAGCATAACGTTAAAGACAGCGGGGGCGAACGTTCGTTCCCTCGCGGCGTTCATTGTACCGGCCCGGACGCCCCCGCCGCAAACGTCGGTTATCGGGCTACCGCCCGCGGACGCTATCGAAAAAGAGCACGGCGATGCCACGTCCTTCGCGGGACACTTCGGCGGATGCTGGCGCAGGCACAGCGGTGGCAGGCTGCCGAGCTCCCATGAACTTCACTTTGGTAACCCTGAACAGTCACGGTGTGTCCCTCGGCTCGGCTTTTCCCTCACATGCGGGGTATAATCTATCCTTGCTCATGTCAGAAAACACTCCCCTCTCCGCCGACCTTTTGCAACGTTTACGACTCGACCGCGACGCCGACATGAGCGTCGTCCGCGCCGCGGAATCTCTGCGCAAGAGCGACCGCGTTAAACTCCTCGCGATGTCCGCCTCGACCGCCCACTTCCTGGTGCGTGCCAGTGCCGCCATATTCTCGGTCGCGTTGCAGGTCGTCGGCAACGGCCGTGTCCAGTTCAAATGCGAGTGCGAGGCGTTCAAAAACGGCTACATCTGCGCCCACATCCTGGCCTCCGTGCAGGTACTCACCGACCACATGCGTGGCAAAGCGGAGAGTGAAATCGCGGCCAAGCCGGCAGACGCTTGGGAGCGCGAACTCGAATCCGTGTTCGGCGAACTGGCGACCACTAAAGAAGCCCCCCCCACGAAACGCCCCCCCTCCCAGCGTCATCTCCTCTTCTTCTCTTTGCAAGAACGGTCGTCGGATCGGTGGGGCGTCTACCCGTACTCGCTCCCCGCCAAGTCATTCCCCGCCGAGTTCTGGTCCGAGGACACGGGCGAGCCGGTCGCGACGCCGGACGCGATGGCGAAGTTCATACGGAGCGAGAAGCTTCAGCGCGACGCGACCGGGGTTCGCACCGTGGACGCATCCCGGTTCCCCCACGCGACATCCGGCGAGCGGCAGGCGGCGGGTCTGCTCGGCGCGGTCGCCTCGCTCGGCGGCTACGGCTACTACTACGGCTCGATCCCGGCGGGCTTGTACGAGCAGGTATTGGCACTGCTGGTCGGTAGCGGGCAGGTGTACCACGGTGCGGAGACGGTCCCGCTACGGCAACGTGTTGACATTCTCGCGGACAACGTGCTACGCCCCGGCGTCCGCGTAAACACGGTGCCGGGCGGCATGGAGGTCGCGCCGGTGCTGCTCCCGGTGGGCGAGAGCGACGAGAAGCCGGTGCCGCTCACCGCCGACAAAGACAAATGGGCGTTTAAATCACCTTCGTACTTGCTGACTGCGAAGAACAAATTGGTGCCGATGCCCGCCGACACCCCGGACATTTTCGGCGGGCTGATCGCGAAAGGGGCGATCACGGTGCCCGACGCCGGGAAGTCGCTGTTTGTAGAGCGGTATCTTATCCCGCTCGCCGAGGTGCTCCCGGTCGCCGGGGACGCCGTGCAGTGGGAGGAGGCCCACGCGGAGCTGGTGACGCCGCTCCCGCGTCTGTATCTGACCGAGCAGAGCAACCGCCTCGTCGCCGGGCTTCGCTTCGCGTACGGGACGCAGGAGTATCTGTATGACCCGACCTTCCCGGCGCAGGCACTGGAGCGGGGCATGGGCAGCGACGGAGGCGTGGTTCTTAGGCGGGTGCAACGTGATCCGGCCACGGAGCAGACACGGTTTTCCACGCTTTCGGGCACGGGCGGGAGCACGTTCGGACTGAAGCGCGACGACGAGCCGGGGACGTTCACGCTCCGCGCCCGCGTTGATCCGATTGACTTCCTGCTCCACTACGTCCCGAAACTCGCCGAGTCCGGCTACGAAGTCTACGGTGACGAGCAACTACAGTCGGTGCGCGTCAACCGTAACAAGCCCAAGATCGCGTGGAACGTCTCGTCCGGGATTGACTGGTTCGACCTCGACGCCCTGCTGACGTTCGGCGAAACCTCGGCGACCTTCGGCGAGTTGAAGCGGGCGATCCGTCGGCGCGAGAAGTATGTCAAACTCGCGGACGGATCCATCGGAGTTATCCCGCCGGAGATCGTGGAGCGGTTCCGCTTCCTGTTCGCGCTCGGCGAGGAGACGAAGGACGGCGGCTTGCGGCTGTCCACCACGCAGTCGCTCCTGCTGGAACAGGCACTCGCGGACGAGTCGGGCGACTTCCACGCCGACGCGGAGTTTTACGAGCGGCGCGAGAAGTTGCACAGTTTCGAGACGATCAAGTCGGTACCGCTCCCGTCCGAGGGCTTGACAGCGACCCTGTACCCCTACCAGAAGGCGGGCTTCGACTGGCTCCACTTCCTGCACGAGTACGGCTTCGGCGGTTGCCTGGCGGACGAAATGGGGCTTGGCAAAACGATATCCGCGCTGTCGTTCTTACTATCGCTCCGCAAGTCGGGCGGGAACGACCACGCGAAAGCCCCCGACATCGTGGTCGCGCCCAAGTCGCTGATGTTCAACTGGGAGCGCGAGGCCGCCCGCTTCACACCCGCCCTGAAGACGCTCGTATATACCGAGGGCAATCGCACGAAGGACCCGTCCGCGTTCGAGGGCGTGGACATCGTGCTGACGACGTACGGCATCATGCTCCGAGACATTGAGGTGCTGCGCAAGACGCGCTTTCACTACGCGGTGCTGGACGAGGCGCAGGCGATCAAAAACCCGGCGTCGCAGTCGGCGCGCGCGGCGCGGCTCCTGAGCTGCGAGCACCGCCTGACGCTAACGGGGACGCCGGTCGAGAACGGCACGATGGAGTTATGGTCGCAGTTCGCGTTCCTGAACCCCGGCCACTTAGGCGGCATGGACCGGTTCCGCGAGGAGTTCGCCAGTGCCATCGAGAAGCATAATGATGAGACGGCGGCGCAGACGCTCCGCAAGATGATCGCGCCGTTTCTGCTCCGCCGCACGAAACAGCAGGTCGCACCCCAACTGCCGCCGCGCACCGAACAGATCGTTTACTGCGAGATGGACCCCGAACAGCGCAAGCGGTACGAGGAGATGCGCGACCGGTACCGTGCCGAAGTCATGGGCTTGATCGAGGAAGCCGAGACCGACCGTAGCCTCGCCGGGAAGGGGCAGATGAAAATGCTCGAAGCCTTGCTCCGGTTGCGACAGGTCTGTAACCACCCGCGCCTCGCCGACCCGTCGTATACCGGCGATTCGGCGAAGTTCGGTGTGCTGATGGACACGATAGAGACGCTACGCTCCGAGAACCACAAGGCATTGGTGTTCTCGCAGTTCGTTAAGATGCTGGACATCATCCGCACCGAACTGGACGCGCGCGGCATCCCATACGTCTACCTGGACGGTTCGACGAAGGACCGCCGCACGCCCGTGGACCGCTTCCAAACCGACCCCGAGATCCCGCTGTTTCTGATCAGTCTGAAGGCGGGCGGGGTCGGCTTGAACCTGACCGCCGCCGACTACGTGCTACACGTTGACCCGTGGTGGAACCCCGCCGCCGAGCGTCAGGCGACGGACCGGGCGCACCGCATCGGGCAGGACAAGCCGGTGTTCGTACAGAAGTTCCTGACCCGAGACACGGTGGAGGAGAAGATTCTCGCGCTACAGGATCGTAAACGGGCGATCACGGAGCAACTGATCACGGCGGAGGCGGGCGGCTTCCTGAAGACCCTGACGCGCGAGGACATCGCGGGGCTGTTCACTTAGACCACGGCGACGGGTGGCGAGGAGTGACAACTCCCACCCCTAAAAGGGTAGGCTTCTTGCAGAACGCATGATGCAATCATCCACGTTAGCCTGCAAAGGCAGTATCCCTGCCCGACTTTTGATATTTATCGCGCTTCTGCCGAAGTATGTTCAGGAACCCCGCCCAACCTGCGTCATGCGTAGACTTGGCAAGGCGGAGCGGCCGCACAATGCCTCGGATATTCAAATCTTCGTGGACGATCACGCCGTATCGGTCAACCAAAGTTTTAGCCGTTTTGTGGTGAAAATCTTTGCGTTGGTTTGCAACGCGTGCGTGAATCTTGGCGAGGGTTTGAACCGCCTTCTTTCGATTTGCGCTACCGCGTTTCTTTCGTGCCACCGCTCTTTGAGAGCGGCGGAGCTTCTCTTGTGCCTTCCGATACAGTTTCGGGGCGTCAACGGCTTCGCCTTCGCTTGTCACAAGGAAGGACTTCAAGCCGAAATCAATACCAACCGGGGAATTTTCCGAGGGTTCTATAATTTTTTGTTCTGCATCAGCAACGAAAACGACGTACCAGTTCCCCGCATGGCGTTGGAACGTCGCGGTTTTGATTGTGCCTTCGACGGAGCAATGCAGTTTCAGTTTGACTTCGCCGACATTTTGAAAGCGGGCTTTGCCCTCCTTCGTCAGCTTCGCCCCGTCGCCGATAGTGAAATCAACACTGTCGAACCGACCCAACTCACCGAAGCGCGGGGAACCTGCTTTCTCTCCCGACTTAACACGGCGGAAGAAGGCTTGGAAAGTGTGGTCAAGTCGTTTCAGCGTCCGCTGCCAAGACGAGAAGTTCAGCCAGAGCAAGACCACCATCGGCTTTGCGGGCTATTTTCAGACGAGCCGATTGTTCGCCGTAGGTGACTGTTCTCTGCTCGGATTCATAGCGGTTTTTTCGCTACGACAAAGCAGAATTGTAAAGCCCACGATGTGTTTCCAACAGGCTTGTCATAGCCTGCTCTTGTGCCTTGTTTGGGTATGCACGGAAACGAAAAGCCTTGTTCATGAGGAGTGACAGGGAGGTGGACGCCGCTTCGCGGCTAATGTCGCACTTCGTGCGACGCGACAATTCCCCGTGCCACCTAAAGGAAGGAGTCCCCTTGTCGCATTTATTATGGGATAGGAGTTACGCGGTTGGCGGTTTCGAATGCCCGGATCTGTCCGTCCCACCCGCAAGCGGGTACCCGACATCCGGCTACGAGGTAGCCTGGACAGGCAATCGTCAAAACTTGTTTTGACTGTACTTGTTTCGCCGATGACGTGGGTTTCAAACCGCGTTCCTTGACGAACCGCGTAACTCCTAATGAGAAACACAATCGGAGGCTGATCTTGCTCGTCGGGGTCCCGCGCCCAGCCCGGAGGCGGCGAAGGTTCCCCTCACTCGTCGGGATCCCGCGCGCCCAGCCCGGACATGCGTAAAGCCTACTCCCCACCTCCGACACTTCCGCGGGACGTGCGTCCGAAGAGCCAGGCACAATTCACTCGCTCGCCGCGCTAGCAACCGGCGGGGTGAACGCGTCCGCGTCCCAGCCCGCTAGATGCCGGATGTCGTTGTAGGTGTCGAGCCGCCAGAGCCACCGTTCTTTGCGGAGCGTGTACGTCCAGTGTGTCAGCGAGGTATTCGCCGTGTGCATCTGTGTAGGCGGGAGGGCGTGCGGGTTCATGCCGAAGAAGTGGATAAACGAGGCGTTAATCACCCCGCCGGGGCAGAGGATGGCTACCGTCTTGCCGCACTGTTCCCGCGCGATCCGCACCAGCGTCTCGCTGACTCGTAGTACGAACCACGCCCACGACTCGCCCCCAGTGTCAACCGACGTCAGCGGGTTTTCGGACACCTCGATCCACCCGAAGCGGCGCACGTACTACTCTAAAGAAGACCCGTCCGCCTCCGGTCCGATCCGCAACTCGTGCAGGTCGTCGGGAAGCATGGGTAGACTCAGCGTGCGAACGGGTTCACAGGTGTGCGAACGTTGTGGAAGTCTTCGCCCCCCACAACCGGGTATCGTGACGTGATGCCTAACCGAACCCAAACCGATATCACCTACGCCCTACTCAAACGCCACGCGTGGAACGTGACTGCGTACCAGATCGTGAACCCCGGCATGACCCGCTGGTTCTCGGGGCGCGGTGACGCCGTGATCGGGTACGTGCGGCGGGGCGGCGTCCGGGTCGTCGCCGGGGCGCCGGTCTGCGCGGAGGAGCGGCTGGACGAGGTGCTATCCGAGTGGAACGCCGAGACCGCCCGCGCCCGCGAGCGATCCTGCTACTTCGGCGCGGCGGGACGGCTCTTCGAGCACCTTCGCGGGCACCCCGACCACTGCACGATCAGCCTCGGGGCGCAACCGGTCTGGGACCCACGAACGTGGGACGCGCCGACCGCCATGCGCCCCTCGCTTCGGGCGCAACTCGCCCGCGCCCGCAACAAAGGCGTCGTCGTGCGCGAGTATGGCACCGGGCAGGCGGAGACGGACCCCGGACTGCACCGCGTATTAAGCGAATGGCTGGGGCAGAAGCCGCTCCCATCCCTCCATTTCCTGGTCGAGCCGAAGACGCTCGCGAACCTGAGAGACAAGCGGATTTTCGTCGCCGAGCGGGGCGGCATCCCGGTCGGGTTTCTGAACGCCGCGCCCGTTCCCGCGCGGCGCGGCTGGCTGACTGAGCAGTTCGTACGCGGCGCGGACGCTCCGAACGGCACCATCGAACTCCTCGTAGACCACGCGGTGCGCGCCCTCGCGGCGGACGGCGCGGAGTACGTGACGATGGGCCTAGTGCCGCTCGCCTCGCGAAGTTGGGACCCGGCGCATGGGCACCCGGTCTGGCTTCGGCTCGCGCTCGCGTGGGTTCGGGCGCACGGGCGACGCTTCTATAACTTCGCCGGGCTGGAGGCGTTCAAAACGAAGTTCAACCCCCAGGGCTGGGAGCCAGTCTACGCCGTGTCCCAGGAGCGGCACTTCTCGCCGTGGACGCTGTACGCCATCGCCGACGCGTTCGCGGACGGCTCCCCGGTTTCGATGGTGCTCCGGGGAGCCACGAAAGCGTTGCGTGCCGAGTGGGGTCGGCTACACGCGCGGCGGGATTAGCGCGGTCAGTGCGGCGAGGCGGGCGCGAATGCTTCGCCGCAGGGGCCGCCACCGGTCGCGGTCGCGAACTTGATCCGCTCGCCCGTAAATGTCATGGACGGGTAATACTCCGCAAGTTCCGTGCTGGTCGCGGGCAGGTAGTGGCAGATAAAGGCGCGGCGGAACCGGTCTTTGCTCCGGTTCGGGAGCGAGCCGTGGATCACCGAGCCATTGAAAAACAGCACGTCGCCCGCCTTCAGATCGAGCGAGACCGCCGACAGACCGGCGGGGATTGGCACATGATGTTTCGTGAACGAAACCGTCGGGTCGGACGTCTGTGGGCAAAACAGTTCCAGCGTATGCGAGCCGGGCACTACCATCATCGTGCCGTTCTCCTCGTCCGCGTCGTCTACCGCGACCCACGCCGCGTAGCACGTGTCCGGCGCGACTTTAAGATAAAAGTTGTCCTGATGAAGGTCCTGACCGCGTGCGCCGGCCGGTTTGAAATAGAACATGCTCTGCGCCGCCGTCGGCTCGTCGCGCATAATCGCCGCGAGCAGCTCATGTAGCCGCGAGTCCAACATATACTTCATCGCGACCGCGCCGATCGCTTTGTCGCCGTGCACATGCGGGTGCATCATGCGCGGGTACTTGCAGAGCGGGTCGTCCGGGCCGGCACTCACGTTGATCTTGTCGCTGAGTCCGTCTACCGGCCCGTCCTTCGCCTGCTCCATAAACGTGTCGCGGATCTCGGCGATCTCGTCCGGCGAGAAAACGGCGCGTACCACGGCATAGCCGTTGTCGGAAAACTCGCCTGCGAGCGTGGTCAAATCCTCGGTTGAAAGCGTCATCGGTGTTCGTAAACCTTTCGGTGTCGCACGGTTGTTGATTAGAATGATACGCTACGCCCGGCACCGTCGTCCATAGCGGAACCGGTCGCGTACCTATAATATATGGCTATGCCCGAACATGTCATCACCCTGGCACCCTATGTCACTCCTATAGTAACCGGTCGGTTCGCCGAAGGGCCGGGTTACAACACGTGGCGCGCCGCAGGCACGAAGGACTACCTTCTGATCCTGACAATCGGCGGTAGCGGGCGGTTCGGGCACGCGAAAGGCGAGATTGTCGCCAGCCCCGGTGATCTCATCATAATCCGCCCGGATACGCCGCACGATTACGGAACGGCGCGCGGCGCGGACGGATGGGAACTTCTCTGGGCGCATTTCCTGCCGCGTCCGCTCTGGCAGGAGTGGATCGCCTGTCTCCCCGAAGCCGCGCTGGGGATAGCGTTGCTACCCCTGGGCAGAGGCAACGCCGAGCGGGGCGCGGTAGAGGGCGCGATGGAGGCGACGAACGGGTACGCGAACGGCGGACTGGCACGGCGCGTAGACTTCGCGATGAACGCCCTGGAAGCCGCGCTGCTCCACTGTGACGCCGCAAACCCGCTCGCGTCCGCGCGGACGGCGGGCGATGAGCGTATCTCGAAGACTATGGAACTGCTCCGGGGCGAGAGGCTGGCCGAACCGGTGTCACTTGCCGAACTCGCCCGCGCCGTGAACCTGTCGGCGTCGCGCCTGTCGCACCTGTTCAAAGCCCGGACGGGACGGACGCCGGGGCAGTTTCAGGAGGACGAGCGCATGGCACGCGCACGCCAGTTGCTCACGCTCACGAGCCGCTCCGTGACCGCGATTTCGGAGGAGGTCGGGTTCGCGTCGCCATTCTACTTCACCCTACGCTTCAAAAAGTGGACCGGATACAGCCCGCGAGACTTCCGCCGCGTGACGCGTGACGGGCGCGCTCACGGTTAAGAGGGCGCGCGAAGCCGATAACCGGTATCGGGTTCGCGTGGGAACGGTGTGCGGCAAAACCCCGTTAATACAAAACGGAATGCGTAACCCTTTATCCCCCGTCACCTACTTCCAGCGGAACCCCGGCAAGGTCTTGCCGATGGGCTTCGTGATCGTGCTGTGTGTGTTCCTGATCGCGTCAATCGCCACCATGGTCAACTCGATTGACCTGACGATTCTGACGATTTACGGCTACACCCGCTCGTTCACGTATGCCATCCCGCAACGCGTCTCGCTCCGCATCCCGGACGATCAAGTTAAAGTGATGCGAAACGACCCACGCATAGACCGCGTGTTCGAAGGGAGCGTTTTCTTCACCAACATCAAAACCGTCATGGGGCGGTTCCCGTTCGTGGTGCTCGGCATCACGGCGGACAACCGCGACTACCTGCTGAACCGGATCGGCACCGGTCTCCAGTCGGGCCGCCTGCCCGCCGAAGGAATGCCCGAAGCCGCGCTGTCCGAGCCGCTCGCGCAAAACAAGCACGTCAAGGTCGGCGACATTATCGCGGGGCCGACCGACGCCGGGGGGATCTCCGGTTCGCCCGTCCCAGTGCGGTGCGTCGGCATCCTGAAAGGACCGACCTGGTTTGCCGTTACGACGAAATCGTTCTGCGACACGACGTTCATTACCACGCCGCGCACGATCATCTACACGACCAAAAACCCCGCCGACCTGTTCGCGGTGAACACCACGATGCTCCCGAATCAGCACAAGGAACTCGGCAAACTCGACCCCAAGAAGCTGAACCTGCTGTCGTATCAGAATCTGGTCGCCGAACTGCGCGACTCGCTCTCCTCCATGTTCCTGATAATGGGCGTCGTGAACGGCACCGTGATCTTCGTGATCTCGCTGATGTCGGGGATGCTGGCGAACATCTACTTCACGCAGCGTATTTCGGAGTTCGCGGTGCTGTCCGCTATCGGCTACCGGCGCTCGCAACTGGTGGGGCGGATCGTGCTCGAAACCGCGCTCCTGACCACCATCGGCTGGGCCGCCGGTGCCATCGTCACGGTGGTGTTCCTGACCATTTTCAAGACCGCCGTGTTCGAGCCGCGCGGGCTGATCATTAATCCGCGCGACCTGTACGCCTATAAGTGGACGATCCCGATCCCGTTCGCAATCACGGTGTTCGCGGTGACGACCATCGCGTACCGGCTGATGAAACTCGACCCGGTGACTATTATTGAGAGACGCTAATATGAACGACCGAACTGTTGCGGAGCGCACTCTCGCCTGTGAGGGCGCGACGCTAGAGTATTTCGACGCCGGGCGCACGACGTTCGCGCTGAAGGAAGTGTCGGTGTCGCTACCGCCGGGCAAGTTTTACGGCATCATGGGACCGTCCGGCTCTGGCAAATCGTCGCTGTTGTATGTCCTATCCGGCTTAAAGCCGCCAACGCACGGCTCAGCGCGGTTCGGGGGCTTCGTGTATAACCGCAACTCGGAAACGGCAGTGACGGATCTGCGGCGGCAACGGTTCGGGTTCGTCTTTCAGCAACCGTTCCTGCTCCCGTACTTGACCGCGCTGGAGAACATCGTCGCCGCCGCGCCGCGCGTGGACGGTGCCGCGCGTGACAAAGCGATGGCGTTGCTAGCGCACCTCGGCATGGCGGGCCTGGAGAACAAACAGCCGTCGCAACTCTCGGGCGGCGAGAAACAGCGCGTCGCGGTGGTGCGGGCGATGATGAACGAGCCGGACGTCATTTTCGCGGACGAGCCGACGGCGGCATTGGACCGGGTGAACGGGTTCCGGGTGATCGAGGCGTTATCGGGCTGGCGCGAGAAGGGCGGCACCGTGGTCGTGGTGACCCATGACGGCGACATGTTGCAAGATTCCGACGCGATCATCCTATTGCGCGACGGCTCTTTGACCGATATTGAGGATAGGACTGGCAAAAAGCGGTAAGAGTACCCGGAAGTATTTCACGGCGCGGCACGCTTCTTGCAGACACATCACAGAAAAATCGTGGCTCGGGGCTGCTCGTGTGCCGAGGAATGTTTTATGCTGTCCGTCTTAACAAATGATCCGATAACAACGTCGCCGAACCGGGGCGCGGTACGCCGGGTGAACGCGTCGATGAAGGACGATCCGTTCACCGCAGACCTGTCGCACCTGCGCCGTGACCTGGCCACCCTCACGCTCGCCTGTGCCGACGCCCTCAACAAGACCGCGCAACACTACAACGGCGAGGACCTCTGGACCATCGGCACGATGCCTGGCTACGGCCCGCTCGCCGACGCGGTCGAGGCCGCCGCGCGCGGCTTTCTCGCCAACTCACATCTTTCTACCGCCCAGTCCGAAATCGTCGCCAGCACGATGAAGATGAGCGGCGACCTGCGGACAGCGGGACGGGGGGCGCGGCAGGCGGTGCAACTCGCCTTTCTCTTTCAGCAGGAAGCCGACTGCGGCGAGGATGCTCTGAGGTTACTCGCGCCGATGGCGGAGGCGGTGGTCGCGGTCGCGGAACGCACGACGTACGCCGTGCAGACGGGTGACGAGATGGCGGCGACGCAATCCGCGCAAGCCTACCGAACCGTGGACGCCCTGCGGGCGCAGGTCGAGCAGGGGATACGCACCGGCGAGTGGAACCCCTACTTCACGCCGACGGTGCAACGCATGATCCGCGCCGCCGCCTGGAACTTCGCCGTCTCGGGCGAGAGCATGGCGCGCGTCGCCGCCCGCCTGATCGGCTGACGGGGTATGTGGGCGGAGCGGCGCGGGTGTGACCGCGCCGCCTTGTTTGTTTGGCTACCTTTGGTGAGATTGCGCTGGCGGGAGCGGGCGATAGATTGTTCGCATTCCCGGCGGGCGATGGGCCATCCCCTCTCGCGAGCGGGTGCCCGCTCGCGAGAGGGGACGGCCCGCTCGCTCACCCCGCCCCCCCGCCGCAACCACCCCTTACTCCTACGCCAAACTAGCGGCGAGCGTGATCTCGACCGCCGAAAGTGCCTTGCTGACCGGACACTTGACCTTGGCATCCTGCGCGAACGTATCGAACTGCTCTGCCGTAATGCCGGGCACGGTGCCGACCGTGGTCAGGTCAATCTTCGTAATCGCGAACCCGCCGTCCACCGCGTCGAAATGGACTTTGGCTGACGTTTTGACCGACTCCGCCGGATGGCCCGCGTGCTCCAGCATCGCGGAAAGTTGCATCGAAAAACAGCCCGCGTGCGCCGCCGCGATCAACTCCTCCGGGTTAGTGCCCACATTGCCGTCACCCATGCGCGTCTTGAACGAGAACGCCTGGTCTACCGCGCCGGTGCCGGTCTTCATGTGCCCCGTGCCTGTCTGCAAACCACCCTGCCATTGTGCATCCGCCGTACGAATCATGGTGTTCTATCTTGTCCTTTCGAGACACTCTTAATGAAGTGCCCCACGCGACAATAGTACCCCAAACGTCGCCGGGTAAGGATCGTCAGGGCGGCCGACAAGCCGGAAACGATACGGCATACACTCGCCGCCGCGTCCGTTGCAACGCAGATCACGCCGAAAGTGTCGGCAACTAGTGGCACTGTTCCCGTAGATCGCCCCGTCTTCAGAGACTTGAAAAATATACGGTAACAGCTTGATAAGGTGCGAGCGAACGTGCCACAATCTATCAAGCGGTCCGCCCCAATACAAGCGGCCCGCCCCAATACAAGCGGCCCGCCCATCGCCAAACGCGGATCGCAATCGAGCCGTCCGCGTGACTACAAATGCCGCTATACCCGGTGATGGACCTACTTGCGGACTGGCAACAGACCTTCGCCAGCCTGAGCGGCTCGCCCCGCAGGGTCGAGCGGATCGTGTCGGCACGCGGCTTATCACTGTCGGAGCTAGTTCCTTTGACGCCTGATTTAGACGCGGCAGTTCGTTCCTTGAGCGCGAGCGGCAAACTCCCCGAATCGGTGCGGATCTACAGAAACGAATACACGCTCCCTGACCAGGAAAAGATGTGCTGGATGGTCATCTGCCTTATGGACAAAGGCAGTAACATCATCTACCAGAAGGATTGTCTCTATCGGGCGGATAAATCGAAGGTTCTTCCGGTGCCGGACAAAGCCAGGCAATCGCGGTAGTATAAAGGCAGGTTTGCCAGCCCGCCGTGCCGTTCGGCGCGCCTAAATACTCTCGCCGTCCTGAAGGCGGTCCGCCTGATCCGTGGTCACCAGCGCGTTGATGATCCCCTGCAAATCACCGTCCATAACCTGGTTCAGGCCGTGTACCGTCAGGCCGATGCGGTGGTCGGTTAGCCGATCCTGCGGGAAGTTGTAGGTGCGTATCTTGTCGGAACGGTCGCCCGAACCGACCTGCAACCGGCGTTTGTCCTGCTCCGAACCCTGTTGCTTCGCCACCTCGATGTCGTGCAGTTTCGCCCGCAACACGCGCATCGCCTGCTCGCGGTTCTGGAGTTGGGAACGTTGATCCTGGCACGCGACCACGATACCGGTCGGTAGGTGCGTGATGCGCACCGCCGTCTCGTTCTTCTGCACGTTCTGGCCGCCCGCGCCCGCCGACAGGTAGTAGTCCATTTTCAAATCTTTCTTGTCAATGACGACTTCCACCTCCTCGACCTCGGGCATCACCGCGACCGTGGAGGTGGACGTGTGCGTGCGCCCGCCGCTCTCCGTCGCCGGGACCCGTTGCACGCGGTGTACGCCGCCCTCGAACTTCATTTGCGAGTAGGTGCCCTCGCCGCGAATGGAGAGTTGCGCGTCTTTAACACCGCCGATGCCGGTCTCCTGCGCGGAGATCAATTCCGGCTTCCAGCCGCGCCGCTCGGCGTAGCGCATGTACATACGCAGTAACTCGCCGGTGAAGAGTTCGGCCTCGTCGCCGCCCGTGCCGGGACGGAACTCCATGATCACATCCTTGTCGTCGGCGGGGTCTTTGGGCAGGAGCAGGATGCGGAGTTCCTTTTCGAGCGGCACGACGCGGGGTTTAAGCGCGGCGAGTTCCGCCTGCGCCAGTTCCTTCATGTCCGGCTCGGACGTCATCTCCTCAGCGTCCTCAATGCCCCGTAAGACACCTTTATATTCGCGCAGTTTCTCCATCAGCGGCGTCAGCGCGGCGTGTTCACGCGTCAGCGCGATCATCGCCCGCGGGGCGAGAGTCGGGTCGTACATTCGCGCGGCGAGTGATTCGTACCGGCGTTCCACATCAAGCAGTTTTTCGAGCATAACAAGATACCAGTATATCACCCTGGCCGTGTGTCACCCTGGGGCGGGGCGGGCGGCGGGCGGTTCCGGTGGATGGCGGGCGGCTCGCCGTCCGCCATCCACTAATATACGTCGTGTTAGCAACATAGCTATAACGCAATCGCCCTGCATTCGACCGGGCGCGGCGGGCGATATAATGGACGGACTGTCCGGGGCGCAGGCTTCACCGGAGCCGCCGCGCGACAAAGAACAACTTATGATCAACACCAGCAACGACACCGCGCCGGGCGACATTTCCGGCGTCCGCTACCCCGACCTTTTCCAAAGCATTGAGGAGAAATGGCAAGCCCGATGGCGCGACGCCGACATCTACCACGCCGCCGAGGACCCCGACCGTCCTAAATACTACGTGCTCGACATGTTCCCCTACCCGTCCGGGTCGGGGCTGCACATCGGGCACTGCAAGAACTACGTGCCCGGCGATGTCGTCGCCCGCCTCATGAGTATGCGCGGTCGTAGCGTCCTGCACCCGATGGGCTGGGATGCGTTCGGGCAACCGGCGGAGCAGGACGCGATCAAGCGCGGTGTTAACCCCCGGAGTGTCGTGCCGCTACTCGCCCGCGAGTATAAGCGGCAGATGAGCCTGCTCGGGATCGGCTACGACTGGAACCGCGAGATCAACTCAACCGACCCGGAATATTACCGCTGGAACCAGTGGGCGTTCCTGCTCCTCTACGAGCGCGGACTTGCCGCACGTAAGTTCGCCCCGGTCAACTGGTGCCCGAACGAGAACATCGTGCTCGCGAACGAGGATGTCAACAACGGCCACTGCTGGCGGTGCGACGCGCTGGTCGAGAAGCGCGACATGCTCCAGTGGTTCCTCAAAATCACTGAGTACGGCGACAAACTGCTCGCGGGGCTGGATACGATTGACTGGCCCGAAGGCGTTAAAACGCAACAGCGCGATTGGATCGGCAAGTCGGAAGGGTGCGAGTTTGAACTCGCGGTCGCGCGCGACGACGACGCGAAAATCCGCGTCTTTACCACCCGCGTGGACACCGTGTACGGCATGGCGTTCGTGGTGTTGTCGCCCGAGCACGCGCTGGTCGAGCGGATCGCCTCCCCCGAACAGCGCGAGGAAGTTTTAGTCTATCGCGAACGCGCCGCGCGGCTGACTGATCAGGATCGGATGGCGGAAGGGCGCGCGCGCACCGGCGTTTTCACCGGCGCGTACGCGGTTAACCCGGTGAACGGGCATCAGGTCCCGATCTGGGTCGCGGATTATGTGCTGGCTGGGTACGGCACTGGCGCGATTATGGCTGTGCCCGCGCACGACGAGCGCGACTTCGATTTCGCGCGGCGGTACGGTCTGCCGACACCGGTGGTGGTGGTCGCGACAAAGGCCGAGGTCGCATCGCCGCCCGACGGTGCCCATTTGACAACGGCGTTCGTGTCGAAGGACGGTTTCGTAGTCAACTCGGGACCCTTCGACGGCTTGGACTGCAAAATGGCGTCGGCACGGATTACCGAGCGGTTGGTCGGCGAGGGCGGGGGCGAACCGAAGACGAACTACCGACTGCGCGACTGGTTAGTTTCGCGCCAGCGCTACTGGGGGACGCCGATCCCGATCATCCGTTGCGCAGCCTGCGGTGAGGTGCCGGTGCCGCTGGATCAGTTGCCTGTTCTGCTACCCGATGTTGAGCAGTACAAGCCCGGCCCGGACGGTCGCTCGCCTCTCGCGTCCATCCCCGAGTTCGTAAACACCACCTGCCCGAAATGCGGCGGAGCGGCGGAGCGCGAGACGGACACGATGGCGGGTTCCGTGGATTCGTCCTGGTACTTCCTGCGCTTCACGTCGCCGCGGGAGACGGACGCGGCGTGGAACCGCGCGGCGTCCGACTACTGGATGAATGTGGACCGGTATCTAGGCGGGCGCGAGCACGCGGTCGGGCACCTGCTGTACGCGCGGTTTTTCCAGAAGGTGTTCTTCGACGCGGGGCTGGTGTCGCAAAACGAGCCGTTCCAATCGCTCCGCAACCAGGGGATGCTACTCGGGTACACACCCGTAGACGCCGACACGCCGGACAAGAAGGCGATCCGCTTCGACGAGTTGCCCGGCTATGATTTCACCGAATGGACAGAGCGGTTCAGGCGCGAGGGCGCGTTCCCGGCAGAGCGGGTGGTGCCGCAGTCTGACGGCACGATGCGTACCGAGCCGGTGCATATCGAGTTCCAATGGCTGAAGATGTCGAAGGGGAAAGGGAACGCGGTGACACCGGACGAGATCGCGCGGAAGTACGGCGCGGACGCTCTGCGTCTGTATGTTTGCTTCGAGGCACCGTTCGAGGACACGATCCAGTGGGACGAGACGCGCATGAACGGGACGTTTCGCTTCCTCGCCCGCGTCTACGACACGCTCTGTGAGATCGCGCCCGCGTTCGACCTCGGGTGGGTGGGGAAGATCGCGGACGCGGCCACGCCGGACGAGAAAGCGTTGCGCCGCAAGACGCACCAAGCCATCGCGAAGGTCGGCTCCGACATCGAATCGCTCGGTTTCAACACCGCCGTGTCGGCCCTGATGATCTTCTCGGACGGCCTACGCAAGTTCGTCGCGGCGCACGGCGTCGCCTCGCCCGCCGCGCACGAGGCGGCGGAAACTCTGTGCAAACTGCTCGCGCCGCTCGCGCCGCACGCCGCCGACGAGCTGTTCGAGAAACTAGGCTGTGTCGGGCGATTCCTCTACCGCGAGCCGTTCCCGGTCTTCGACGCGTCGGTCGCCGCCGCCGAGGAGGTGACGGTGGTCGTGCAGGTGAACGGCAAGGTGCGCGACAAACTAACGCTCCCCCCGGACGCGGACGCGGGCTTCTGCGAAATGTCCGCGCTCTCGTCGGAGAAGGTGCAAGCCGAACTCGCCGGGAAGACGGTGCGCAAGGTGATCGTCGTACCGGGCAGGCTAGTCAACATCGTGGCGAGCTAGAGCGGTGGCACGGCAAGCGGGCCGTGTCGCGCCCACCCGACGACAAACCTGCCGGTAAAAGGGGCGGAACAATTGCCAAGCGCGGGCGGGGATGGCTCACTTCCTCGCGGCGTGAGGTGGTTCAATTCTTTGGTTCATCCGCGCATTTGGTGAAACTGGTTTAGCAAATAATCATATATTTCCAAAAAGGAAGACGTAAAAATCGGGTAGCACACGGGAATGAAAACTC
>JAYUUO010000282.1:0-76448 GCA_043754515.1 Armatimonadota bacterium | reverse complement strand
GCTACGAAGTAGCCTGGACAGGCAATCGTCAAAACAAGTTTTGACTGTACTTGTTTCGCCGATGACGTGGGTTTCAACCCGCGTTCCTTGACGAACCGTGTAACTCCTATTGGTAATCAGATTCGGGTGTGTCTGATGTTCCGTGGCCAGCGCGACCACCGTCTTGGTTTCGCGGATCGCCTCTAGGACGATCTTGGCTTCGAGGACCGATGGGTACTGTTTTCGGGTTCTTTTCATCATGGTTATCCACCTTAAGATAACCCGATTTTATGTCTAAAATACTGGGACAATTATAATATATGGTTGCACTAATTCATATATTTATCGTCATTGAAAAAGATCACAGTCAAGAACAGGGCAGGCTCGACTCCGCGCGGAGCCGAGCCTGCCCTGTCTCTACGTACCTCACACGCCGTCGCGCCGCAGTCTACTTGCGGCGGCGGGCGACGATCACGCCGCCGACCAGCGGTAGCACCGCGATCAGAAGGCCGAGCGTATTCGCTTCGGGCACGGCGGTCACTACATTCCCACTCCGCAAACTAGGAGTCCCCGCTGTGAAATCATTCGCGTTGTTGTTCGTGTCAGTGAAGATGCGGCTCACGCCTATCCCGGTCGAAGACCTTGATAATGGCTGCGCGTTCCCTGTGGCGAGAGCAGGGGCCGGCCCCGTCGCACCTTCATAGGCATTCGCGGTTGCGCCATACCCGATCGCATCAACCATATTCGAACTCGACGCTCCCCCGAAGTTCGCGCCAACCCCGAACGTTGCCGCAACCGTGGTATTGGCAAGAAACACTTTGCCCGCAGTGGCAGAAAGGTTGAGTGAGCCGCCGACTTGGTCGGGCGTAACGGGTGCCGGGCCACCGGCAGTCCCCGCGGTCCCCGTTTGGATGAGGTGAAATCCCTTTCCCGCTATGGTACCGGTGAGCGCAGTGCTACCTGAAACCGCCGAACTGGTCGCCGAAGAGTACTGTACCGAGAACCCCGAGAGATTGACGGATGAACCGCCATTGTTAAACAACTCGATGCAATCGTAGTTATAGGTAGCGGCGATGTTGGATCCACCCCGCGGGTAGATTTGGCTGATCACGAACTGGGCGTTCGCGGTGTCGATGAAGAGAACGCCGAACGCAGCCGCCGAAATCGCGGTCAAAAAACGCGTAATGCGCACGGTACTTTCCTTCCGAAACGTGTAATTTTCCCACCTGACGGGCAGGGATTTTGGGCAACCGATGATGGTTACGATTCCCGTACACGATACCAACTTTGGAGAATCGTTATGTTAAGTTTCGGTAAAAAAAGTATTAAGTTTTTACACCGACCGGGCGAATCGCAATGGAATGATCCGCCCGACCAACGCGGCTAGAACAAGCGGATCCATAGCCCGCGAAAGCAACGGTACTACTTCTTCTTGACGACAACCGACTCCTCTGCCGCATTCAGGTAATTTTGGAAGTACGACTGCACTTCGCCGTACCGGCCCGGCGCGACCGAGGCGCGGTACTCAGTGCCGAATACGGAGATAGTCAAGCGGTCACCGACCACCGAAACCTTGCGCTGGTAATTGCCCAGATCGCTCCGAACACTGGCGTTCGCGGGCGGTTCGAGGAGCGTGTACCCTGCCGGGAGCGTTAGTTCGAGTTGCGACTCTCCGAGTACCGCGACTTCCTGCGTGATCGGCAGGATCCGCACCGTGTCCTGTCCGAACGGCGACGAATTGCGCTCGTTGTTCTGCTCGGGGCGCGCAGCGAATAGGAGCAATCCGCCCGAATGTTTCGCCCATGCCGGGAATGTCGCGTCGAACGTGACCATCACGGGCACGTCCTTGTTACGATAGTCGGACACCTTCCAACTCACGATGCGCGGGTTCGGGGCGATACTACGCGCGAGTGCCTCCACGAGTTGCTTATGCTTCTCCACCGGCGTGTTCATGAACGCCATGCGCAGGCCCATGTTGTTGTCCGCAGACGAGGCGACCGTGACGTTGCCCTTCGCGGAGCCGTCGGCATTCAGCGAGAGTTTGGCGGTCAGCGACTGGCGGTTTTCCTCCGGCAGGTACGGCGGAATCGTCTCGAACTCCCCCTTCCCCTCGCGGATCACGAACGCGTCCGCGCCCCGATCCCCGCCCGGTATTTCTCCGAACGGGCAGATCTGCGCCGTCGCGTCCAGCCAGTATTTCTTGCCCCCAATTTCCGCGAGACAGATCGCGTGGTTGAACGCGTCCAAGCTCGGTAGTGTGTCGCGAATGGCTTGTTTCGACCCAGCGTGGAGCAGGACCGGGTACGCAGTGACGCCCGCTTCGCGGCACATCGCGACCAGAAGCGTGGTCATGTCTTTACAGTCGCCGTAGAAGTTCAAACACGTGTCGGCGGCGGGGCGCGGCTGGATGGCACCGATCCCGAGCTCCTTCGCCACGTAGCGGGTCTTTTCTTCCACGTAATAGAAGATCGCCTTCGCCTTCGCTTCGGGCGTCGTTTTTCCCTTTGTCACATCGGCGGTGATCTGCTTCAGGCGGGCGTCAGCGACCTCACGGTCCTTCGCAAGTTTCCAGTACAGCCCGGAAACGTCCTGCCAGTTCGAGAGCGACGAGATGCGCAGTTGCGGGAGACAGCCTATCGGCGAGGGCATCAGTGGTTCTACGGCGAGCGGCTCAATCTTGCGCATCTCGTAGGCATACTCGACCATGCCGTCCGAAAGATCGCGCTTCGTGCGCGACATGACGTTCGTCCGCCCCTCGGACTTCACATTCTTCGGTGCCTCGCGGAGCACCATGTCCTTCGGCGCGATGATCGTCAGGCGCGAGAGCATGCGCGGCTCCAGCCCGCCGAAATACCAGCCGGTCCAGAACCCACCGGGGATGTAAGGGTTCTTATCCTCGATCACGTACTGATAATCCACGATAGCACCCGGCTCCATCGCGGGCATCGAAAAGGCTTTCACGCGGGCGTCGGCATACGACTCGCCGTCGCCGAACGGTAAATCGTGTATATCCTCGGGCTTAACGGCGATCACTGTACCGTCGGGCCGGATGGTGCGGGCGAACAGCACCGTGACCATTTGATCACCGGTCGTGTACGGGATACGTACCTCGCCCGCCTCATCACGGGCGCGGTCGGTGAAGATCCGGGTCGTGAGGCGCGTCTTGTTCTTAGTGGCACCATTCTTTTGCACGGTTATTTCGGCGGTGTCTATGATCGTCGCCTTCGCCGCGCTCGGGTACTGCTCGGCTTTGGGCGCGGTCGCGGCGAAGCGTCGCGCCTCAGCGTCCGAGCCGGGTACGTCGGCGGAGTTCATCGGCGTGGCGGTTGCGATCCTGCCCGCCGGAGCGGTCGGGGGGGCGGCGAGGGTGTAGGAAGGCGCGATTGGCAGTAGAATGGTGGCGGCGAGCACAAAAAACGGAGGTTTCATAGCCCGTTATACGAAATGCGTCGGCCGCTTCGTTCCCCCGCGTTGGTCACTCTGAGTGCTACGTCGGACTTCACCACGCCCGTCTCTTACTTCTACGGGTAGATTCCCCGCGCCTGGATCGCCTCGGCGACGCGCCCCACTCCCACGATGTAGGCGGCGGTTCGCAAATCCGTTCGGTACCTGTCGGCGGCGGCGCGCACCTGACCGAAGGCGCGCACCAAAATCTGCTCCAGCTTGGAGTTGACTTCCTCTTCGGACCAGAAGAACGACTGCAAGCCCTGTACCCACTCGAAATAAGACACCGTAACTCCACCCGCGTTCGCCACGACATCGGGGACGATGATTACTCCATTCGCGTTCAAGATAACGTCCGCATGCGGCGTCGTCGGCCCGTTCGCGCCCTCGACGATGTAGCGCGCCCGCACCCGGTCGGCGTTCGCGGCGGTGATCTGATCCTGGAGCGCGGCGGGCACCAGCACATCCACGGGTAGCGTCAGCAGGTCCGCCGGGTCGAGCGGCTCGGACCCAGGAAACCCGACGATGCTACCGGTGTTTTTTGTGAACTCACGTACGGCGTTGATATATAGGCCCTTCGGGTTGAAGATCGCGCCGCGCACGTCGGAGACGGCGACCACTTTCGCCCCGGCGCGGAAGAAGCCAGACGCCGCGATGGCACCGACGTTCCCGAAGCCCTGTACTGCGACCGTGGTGCCGGGGAGTTGGCCGCCCTTCGACAGAAGCAGTTCGCGGGTGATCGTGACCACGCCGCGCCCCGTCGCTTCAACGCGCCCTTCGGAGCCACCGACCGCGAGCGGCTTGCCTGTCACTACGGCGGGCACGGTATGCCCGGCCTCCTGCGAGTAAGTATCCATAACCCACGCCATGATCTGGCCGTTCGTGTTGACGTCGGGCGCGGGGATGTCCTTGTCGGGACCCAGTAGCACGGCGATTTCGGACGTGTACCGGCGTGTCAGCCGCTCCAGTTCGCCCATCGAGAGAGCAGAGGGGTCGCAAGCAACACCGCCTTTCGCGCCGCCGAACGGTATATTGACCACGGCGCACTTCACCGTCATCCAGAAAGCGAGGGCACGCACTTCGTCGAGGTTCGTGTCGGGGTGGAACCGGATTCCGCCTTTCGCCGGCCCGCGCGTGACGTTATGGTGGACGCGGTATCCGGCGAACATTTTCACCGTGCCGTCGTCCATCTTCACCGGAAAATGAACGGAGAGTTCGCGCTTGCACTCGCGCAATTGCGCCAACACTTCGGGAGCCAGCGCGATTTTTTCCGCCACGGCATCGAGGCGTTGTCGTGCGTTGTCGAACGCGGAGGCGGTTTCGATCGTGTTCGGGGGTGTTTTCAAGGGGTGTTCACTCATGGTTCGTGGTGTTTCGCGGCATCGCGATCTTCTCGGGGCTTCAACGCTTCCGCGAGTGCGTCGAGAAGCGCGCTCATCTCCTGTATATCGGAATCGTCCGGGTGCGTGGCGAGGTACTGCTCACGTAGGGCGCGGGCTTCGGTAAGTTCATCGGGCGTCGCGGCACGGACCAGCGTGCGGGCGACCTGCTCTCGCGTCGGTGTCGCTGTCATCGGTTTCTCCGTATCCGTTATACAACAAAACGCCCGTATTTGGTTACGCAAATGGACGGGGGCGTTCGTCGGCGTACCTATTTATTCGCGCCGATATACAGAGAGGCACTGCGAGCAGATCTGACTGCGCGGGAATCGGGGCAAAATCTCGCGGCACAGTTTCGCCCCTTTCCTGTCGCGGCTCATGTTCAAAACACTGTCCATCAGAGTGCCCAGTATCTCGGCGACCGCGATCGGATTAATCCTACGCCGTATGCAACCGATCACTAGCGGGGACTCGGAGCCGATGCTGATACCGATCCCCGTATCCAGTGCCTCGTAATAGTCCGTCATATTGATCATGGGCCGGTGGCAACTCGGGCACGACACATCCGGGTTATCGGTCGAGATAGAGATCATGGTCTCGTCCTTCGTCTGCTTCTTTATTTGCGAGCGCGGTCAGTCTTTGTTCAGCAGATCGGCGAAGTCGGGCAAGTCGCGCCAGGAGTTTTGCGCGACGAACCCGATGTGCTCCTCGGCGCGGCGCGTGTCATACACCGACGCGGACGGCGACAGGTGTGCGACCTGCTCCCGCACCGACGGAAAGTGGTGCGCGATCAGTTCGCGGATGTCCCCAGCATGAAATGTGTCGCGGGCGGCGATAATCAGGGGCGCGAAGGTGGCGTCGGGCGCGTTCTCGATGGCGAGGCGGAAGGCGCGGGCGGCATCCTTCAGTTCGATATATGTCCAAAAGTCGCGCTGTTTGCGCTCCCGGTTGGTCAGCATGTGGCGGGTGCCCTCCCGGTGCCGCCCCTTCTCGTAGTTCAACACCGAGGTGAGACGTAGCGCGACCGTGGTCATTCCGCAACGGCGCGTGCACGCTTGACACGCCTCCTCACACATCACCTTCGATAGCGCGTACAGGTCCTGAGGCTTGGTCGGGTGCTTTTCGTCGAGGGGCAGGTAGTCGGGGTCGAACGGGTGGAGCGCGAAGTAAAAGCCGAACGTGCAACAGGTGGAGGCCAGCGCGAACCGCTTGATGCCCAGTTTCTCCGCAGCGTCCAGCAGATATCCGGTGCCGACCACGTTCACGTGCAGGATCTCCTCCGGGTTCGAGACCATCGGATGTGGGAGCGCGGCGAGGTGGATGATCGCGTCACACCCGTCCGCCGCTGCGAGCAGGGCCAGGCGGTCGGTCAGGTCGGCGAAAACCATCTCCACCGACTCCTTGAGCGAGTCGTCCTTGAGCGGGCTGCGATCCAGCCCGCGAACGGAGTAGCCGTGGGCGATTAGCTCCCGCGCGACGGCGGTGCCGACGAATCCACTGACTCCCGTCAGGAGTGCCCGGCTCGATTTATGCGCCGCTAAATCGGCGCGTTGCGTGTCCAATTGTGAAACCCTTCTTCAAACGATGTCAGGCGAAAAGCAGATTGATTAGTCGGTGCCCCTGCTCGACAATGAGGCGGGTTTCGGGCAAGGCCCGTTCGTCATACGGCAGTTTACCCGATTCCTCGCGGGTACTGTCGTAAAGCAGGAACGGGACGGGACCTTCGCGGTGTGTTCTCAGCGCGATCGGGGTCGCGTGATCCGGCGCGACCAGAAGTCGGAACGGCTGCTTGCGCTCGGCGAAACCCGCCAAAAGCGTCCCGACCACGTGCCGGTCAATGTCCTCGATGGCGCGTATCTTGTGGTCAATATTCCCCTCGTGGCCGGACTCGTCGGGCGACTCGACGTGCAGGAAAAGAAAATCCGCCCCGCCGGTAAACAGCGCGTGCAGTCCGTACTCCGCCTTGCCCCGGTAATTCGTATCAATGTAACCCGTGGCACCTGGCACCTCGACGACGGCGATGCCCGCGCACCGCGCTAGCCCGCGTAGCAGATCAACCGCCGTCACCATCACGCCCGTTTTGCCAGTCCGCGAGGAGAAGCCCGGCAGAACGGTCGGGTGCCCCTGCCCCCAGGGCCAGATCGTGTTCGCGGCGGGCTTGCCCTCGTCGCGGCGCCTACGATTGACGGGGTGATCGCTTAGCAGATCGAGCGAATCGAATATCAGGCTGCGCAGTTCGTTCTCGCCATCCCCTACCGGCAGGTACGGCGCGAGGGGCTTACCCTGCATGTCGTGCGGCGGCGTGGTCGAAAGATTCACCGAGCCATCCGTGACCCGCAGGACATGGCGGTAAGAGACGCCGGGGAAGAACGAGAACCGGCGGCTCCCTAGCTTCGCCTGTACCAGCGTGATCAGTTCGACGGCTTCCTCGGTTGACACATGCCCGGACGAGTAGTCGAGCAACGTCTCGCCGTCCGTGGTCACCAGAGAGGCGCGGTAAAGGGCGTCCCGCGCCTCCATCGGCACCTGTAACGCAGCGGCTTCGAGCGGCCCACGACCGGTATAATATTTCTCCGGGTCGTACCCGAGCAGGCTCATGTTCGCGACATCGGAGCCAGGGTACATCCCGCGCGGCACCGTGAGGACGGAGCCGACTTTGCCGAGCGCGGCGAGGCCATCTAAGTTCGGAGTGCGGGCGGCTTCGAGCGGGGTTTTCCCATCGAGTTCGGGGAGGGGATCATCCGCCGCGCCGTCGGGAACGAGGAAAACGTATTTCATCGCGCCCATTATATCGCAGGAGATTGCCGCCACCTCGTGGAAGTTTATAAAAACGTCTCGCGGCGAAAGAGGATGCCCGGAGAACGACAGGCGGGCCGCCCGCCGGGGACGAGAGAGAGCAATTTTACGATGCGTGACGCTTCACTGGGTATACGACTAGACGATTCGGGGGCGGTGATCAACCGCAACATCTACGGACATTTCGCCGAGCATTTAGGCTCCTGCATCTACGGCGGGATTTGGGTGGGCGAGGACAGCCCGATCCCGAATGTGCGCGGCATCCGGACCGACGTGGTGAACGCACTGAGGAACATTGCGGTACCCGTGCTCCGCTGGCCCGGCGGCTGCTTCGCGGACGAGTACCACTGGGATGACGGCATCGGCCCCCGTGAGAACCGCCCGAGCATGATTAATACGCATTGGGGCGGGGTGGTCGAGAACAACCACTTCGGCACCCACGAGTTCATGGATCTGTGCGAACAACTCGGCACCGACGCGTATGTCTGCGGGAACGTCGGTAGCGGGACGCCCCGCGAGATGATGAACTGGGTCGAATATATGACCTCGCCGGCCGACTCCCCGATGGCCAACCTGCGACGCGAGAACGGCCGCCAAGAACCCTGGTCGCTCCCCTACTTCGGCGTCGGGAACGAGAGCTGGGGCTGCGGCGGCACCATGCGCCCCGAATACTATGCGGACGAGTACCGCCGCTACAACACGTTCGTGAAGAACTATAGCGACACAAAGATCTACCGGATCGCCTGCGGGGCGAACGCGGGTGACTACAACTGGACCGAGGTGCTCATGGCGCGAGCCGCCAATCAGATGGACGGTTTGGCACTACACCAATACACGGTCTCGACCGGCAATTGGAATAAAAAAGGGTCGGCGACGCGATTCGACGAAGCCGAGTACCACGGTAGCCTGCGTCAGACACTGATAATGAAGGAGCGTTTGTCCAAGCACGGCGAAATCATGGACAAGTTCGACCCGAAGAAGCGGGTCGGCATGGTGGTTGACGAGTGGGGCATCTGGACGGATTGCGAGCCGGGAACCAATCCCGGATTCCTGTACCAGCAGAACAGCCTGCGCGACGGGATCCTCGCCGCGCTGAACTTCCACCTGTTTCACGAGCACGCGGACCGGGTCGTAATGACGAATATCGCGCAGATGGTCAACGTGTTGCAATCCATGATCCTGACCGACGGCGCGAAGATGGTGCTCACGCCGACATACCACGTCTTCGAGATGTTCAAGGGGCATCAGGGCGGCACCGTGCTGGCGACCGAACTCGGGGCGACCGGGTACACGCAAGGGGAACATACTATCCCCGCCGTCAGTGCGTCCGCGTCGCGGTCGGCGGACGGGAGCGTGTTGCTCACGCTGGTAAACACCGACCCCACGAACGAAATCTCGCTCTCCGTGGCGATTAGCGGTGGCGGCTTGACGTTCGCGTCCGGCCGGGTGTTAACGGCGAACGCAGTAACGGCGCATAACACGTTCGACGTCCCGAACACGGTTCAGCCCCAGCCGTTCCACGGCGTGGAACCGTCCGGAGACACCATCCGGATCCAGTTGCCCACGAAGTGCGTCGTGTCGGTCGTTCTGCGCTAGGCACCAACCAGAAGTATGGCGTCGCCGACGAGACCCGCCGACGACGCCTACGGGTCGCTTATCCGTCCAAGCAGTTCTGTTCCCCGGCTTGCTCTGGGGGCAGTGCTTCTGAATCGAACCGCCCCTGTCCACCGGCGACAGGCGACGCAAATTCCCGCCATTTATGATAACTTAGGGGTCAGGGAAATCACTTCTTCTGTGCGTATTTTCCCAATGACTTGATAGCAAGACACGCAATATGGCCACCACGAACAAAGATTATTACGCAGTCCTGAACGTCGAGCGCGACGCGGATGCCGACACACTAAAAAAAGCATACCGGAAACTCGCCAAGGAGTATCACCCCGATGTAAACCACGAGCCGGGGGCGGAGGCGACATTCAAAGAGATCCAGTCCGCCTATGAGGTACTTTCCGACCCGGATAAACGCTCGCGTTATGACCGGTTCGGCGCGGAAGGCGTTTCCGGCGGCGCGGGGGGTCCGGGAGGCGACCCGTTCGGCGGCTTCGGCGACATCTTCGACCTGTTTATGAACCAGGGCGGGGGCGGCGCACGCAGACCGGGGGGGCCGGAGCGCGGGAGCGATGTCCGGTTCGACCTACAGATCACGCTCGACGACGCGTATAAAGGCGGCGAGAAGACCGTCACCCTTCCCCGCATCGAGACCTGCGGCACCTGCAAAGGAAGCGGCGCGGAGCCGGGCACGAAGCCGGAAACCTGTGCGCAGTGTAGCGGCGCGGGGCAGGTCCGACGCGTTCAGAACGTGCCGTTTTTGGGCATGGTGCAGACGATGGCTCCCTGCGACAAATGTTCCGGCACCGGCAAAATCATCAAATCGCCCTGCAAAGCCTGCGCGGGACGCGGGCGGGTTCGCGCCGACCGGTCGGTGACGATCCCCATCCCGGTCGGCGTCGCGGACGGCATGCAGATGCCACTCACGGGCGAGGGGAACGCGGGCGCGAACGGCGGCGGGGCGGGCGACCTGTATGTGTTCTTCAACGTCATGCCACATCCCCTCTTCGAGCGCGAGGGCGCGGATCTTTACGCCGAAGTCCCGATCTCATTCACGCAGGCCGCCCTCGGCGATACGGTCCCCGTGCCGACCATTTCCGGCGACGCGCAGAACGTTACGGTGCCCGAAGGGACTCAGACGGGGACACAGTTCCGCGTGGCAAAGCAGGGGATGCCCGACATCCGCTCGCGCACGAACGCTAAGGGCGATCTGCATGTCACGGTGACCGTTCAAACGCCGAAGAAACTGTCCGACGCCGAGCGCAAACTGTTGGAAGATCTCGCGGTGTTGCGCGGCGAGAAGGGCGGTGAAGTCGCCCATGTCACGGAAGAGCACAAAGGCGTCTTCGATAAACTGAAGGATATTTTCACCGGCCACTGAAAGGGTGAAGAGAATGAAATTAGACATAGATGAACCCGTCACGCCAGACGAGATTATGGAGCGCATGCGGGCGGGGGCGCGTTATCAGAGTCGCCTCCCGAATGACGAGATCATGCGCCGGGCGTGGGCGTTCTACTATCAGAAGCGGCGCGAGATCGAGACGGGGGGTAACATCGGGAAACTAATAACGTTCGACGTACTGAGCGGCGATTACGAGTTCGAGGATGCTCGCGAGTGTTTCGTGGCAGCCACAAGACTGCGCCGCCGCCGCCCGACGGCGATTCGCGGAACCCTCCGCGTCGGATTTAAGGCCGCCTTCAAAATCGGCGGAAGTATGACCCGGCTCCCGCCCGCGAACCTGCCAGCGGAGGCCGAATGAACTTTTCCGGCATCGTGACCGCCAGTCTGGACCCAGTCATCGAGATCGAAGTGTCGAATGGGATAGGATTGAGAGAGCGTATAGAGGCCGTCGTTGATTCTGGGTTCAACGATTTCATGAGTCTGCCGAAGTCAGTGGCGGAAGGTTTGTTGCTGATATCGACCGACCCGATATTAGTTGAACTGGCTGACGGTAGCGTGGTCGAGACGCCGACGTTCATCGGGCGCGTGCTTTGGGACGGAGCCGAGCAGATAATACGCGTCCAGCAGGGCGAGGGTCGCCCGCTCGTCGGCATGGCACTCCTGCTCGAACATCGAATCACTATTGACGTCCACTACAACGGCGCGGTGCGGATCGCGCCGATCCCGGACACTCAAGGGATCAACTGACAAATGGCTATCGAACAACGCTGGGCGGAGATCATCGTGGAAGCGTCGGGGGACGCGGCGCAGGAAGCGGTCGGCGCGGTGATGACCGAGGTCATCGGGGTCGCGGGGTATGCAGTAACATCGGTCGCCGTCACCGCATACCTACCCGTGGACGAACGGTTGGAGAACACGCTCCTCACCCTGAAGGCGGCCCTACGCGAGGTAAAGCGGGTGCATAAAATTCCCGGGTCGTCCGACGAAATTACCGTTCGCTTCGTCGCCGAGGAAGACTGGGCGAACGCGTGGAAGCAGTATTTCAAGCCGCAAAAGATCGGCGAGCGGATCGTGGTCAAGCCGACATGGGAGGCGTACGACCCCGCGCCCGGCGAGATCGTGTTAGAGATTGACCCCGGGATGGCTTTCGGAACCGGGCTACACGCGACTACCCGACTTTGTTTGAACGGCCTGGAGCAGCACGTCTTCCCCGGTGCCACGGTGGCCGATGTCGGCACCGGCTCGGGCATTCTCGCCGTCGGTGCCATTCTGCTCGGCGCGGGCCACGCCGAGGCGGTGGACAACGATCCAATCGCGGTCCGCATCGCTCAGGAGAACGTCACGCTGAACGGCGTCGCGGACCGGGTGCGCGTCTCCGAATCCTCGGTGCCGCCCTCCGGGGAATACAATTTCGTGATCGCCAACATCCTGGCGCACGTCATTATGGCACTCGCGACCCAGCTGTTTAGCGCGACCAAGCCGGGCGGGATGCTGATCGCGTCGGGCATCCTCGCCGGAGCCTCGGCGGAACAGGTGGCGAAGCATCTGCGCGGCGTCGGCTACATAAACCCGGAGATAGTGGTCGAGGGCGAGTGGGCATCCGTCGTCACGCGGCGGGGCACGTCACTTCCCGGACAGGTCGAACAGTGACGGGGGCAACTCCTCGTTGACGCGTAGCCCGCCGAAGTCGGCGACGCGGAACTGATTCGGCGGCAGGTCGCGAAGCATCTCCCCGGATCGCCCGGAGAGAAGCCAGCGCAACTCGAACTCGCTCCGCAGTGGTAGCCCGGATTTCGCGTCGAAGTATAGGGTGATTATCTGCTGACGGGTCGCCGCTCCCACATCGCCATTAAGTCGTAGCGGGCCGTTGCCGCCGAAAAGTTGCGTAAGGGTCACCACCTCCGCCGCGCCCCCGCCGGGTAGCGGCAACATACCCCTGTATTTGCCCTCGTTGCTGTCGTTGACCAACTCTCGGGGGTTGCGCAGGATTCGTGGCACGACCTCCGAGAAGTCAAACAGGCCGTTGTCACGCAGACGATCATTAAGGTATGGGTCATCCATGTTATCGCCCTCGCCCCGCTTTCGTTCGCGGCGCGCCCCTTCGTAGATCACGAACTTCTGACCGTCGCTTACCAAGTTTTGGGTGAGCCGGAACGCGTTCGGAGGCCCGGTAGGGTGGGAGGCCAGGAACATCTTGCCGGGGCGTTGGTAAGAAACGTCAATGAGTGCTTCGCGGAACCCGCTCGGGTCCGGTGCCATACTCTCCGGGGTCTGCGCCAGCTCCCCCTCCCGGACGTGCACTTGCGCCTGGAACGAAGTAAACCGCGCCCATGCCCGCGCCCAGCGCAAAAGGAGCGCACGCGCTTTGGGGTCGGCACGCTCGGGGCCCGGACGGAGCGGCGGGGTTCGGGTCGTCGAAGGTGGCGGGACTTCGACGGCACCGACCGGCGGCTTCGTCAGGAACGTGGTCGCGGTAACCGCGGGCGGTGCCACGGAAAATGTTCCGTTCTCATAGGAGCGTATGAGAACCGGCTTCGCGGCGTCCTGCCACGTATCCCACTGCTCGCGGGTTGTTATACGTGGCGACCCCGGCGCGAAGCGGTAGCGGTAGTAGGTGATCAGCCGGTGCCCTTTATCATCACGAGGGGCAACCTGCTCAATGACCTCGTTCTTCGCGCTCTCGTAGACAAGGTTCGGGGAGCGTAATGAGCCGTCCGCGACGCGCCCGAACAAAGTCAGGCGCGTGACCGCGCTGATGTACATCCGGTCGGCATCAACGGCTATTAGCGCGTCCCCGACTAGCGACGTGTCCCCTTGCAGTGGCACGCGGTAGAAGGTGCGATTTCTGCCTTCAAGGCGCACGCCGAGTAGCGTCTTGCCGTCCGAAGCATACCGCGTCACCGACTTCCCGCCGCCCGAGGTCGCGACGAAAGCGAGCCGGTTGGTTTTGCGATCCCAGGATACGGCTTCAGTGCCGGAGAAATCGTTGTTTAGCTTCCCGTCGTCGCCGAAGGTTGCGAGACGGTAGGTGCCCTGGTGGCTGTAGCGCGGCGCGGTCATCAGAGCATATAGGGCATCACACAGGCGACCGCGCCCGGCGGCCTGTGCCGCAAACTCGGGTGCGGGAACCGTTGCGGGCGGTGGCGGGACGGTTACGGCGGGCGCGGGCGGTAGCACCGGCGCGGCGGCGGGCGGTCCGGCTAAAAACGCTATCGCGCTGAAAAAGGACAGGATCACATGTATCATGACGGAACTCAGCCGCGGAACTCCGCGCCCGCCCGCGCCCCGAGCGCGTCGCGCACCGAGGCCAGTGCCGCTTCGACTTCCATCTCTTTCAGCGTTTCGGAGGGAGACCTGAAGGTGAAACGCAGGGTCAGCGCGTGCTTATCCGTGCCCATATTCGCGCCCTCATAGACGTCGGTCAGGGCGAACCGCTCCAGGAGCGGGCCAGCTGCCTCCCGCGCGACACGCTCGATTTCAGCGAAGGCAACCGATTTGTCGAATACGGGCGCGACATCCCGCGTGACGGATGGGTACTTCGACAGCGGCACGTAACGGGCGGACGCGGCGTCATCCCACGCGTCGAGGAGCCGTTCGCCATCCAGGTCGAAAATATACACGTGGCGCGGCAACCCGTTCGCCTCGGCGGTCGTCTCGGAAAGTTCCGCGATATGGCCGAGGACCGCGCCCCCGCGCAGGATGCGTGCCGTCCGTCCGGGGTGCAGGTTGGGAAGAACCGCCGGCCCGAAAGTCACGCCGTTCCCGACCCCGAGGGCATCCAATAACTCGACGACCACGCCCTTCGCGAAGTAGAAGTCGGCGGCTAGCGCGTCCTGCTTCACGCCCCAGGTTCGCAGTATCGCCGAGCCGGTCACCGCCCCGGTAATACGGAGCGGCTCGTGGAAGGTGCTGTCCTCCGCACGGTGGTAGACCGGCCCGATCTCGAATATCGCGACGTCCTTGATGTCGCCCGCCAGCGCGTTCCCGACGATCTTCAGCAGGTTCGGCAGAAGCGAGGTGCGCATCCCGGACAGGTATTCGGTGAGCGGCAGACGGATCGTCACGCGCTTCGCGGCGTCTTCCAGGTCGAGAGGCGACGGCGGTACGACGGAATGCGTGAGCACATCCTGCAAACCGGCGCGTATCAACGCCTCGCGAACGAGCGCGGTAAACCGCCCTTTGCGTGAGTCCGCGCCGCTACCGGAGCGCACGGGGGGGCGTGTTTCGGGCAGGTTGTCATAGCCGAGCGCGATCCGGCCTACTTCTTCGGCGATGTCATCCTCGCGGGTGATGTCGGGTCGCCACGCGGGGATCACGCAGTCAATCGCGCCCGCCGCTCGCTCCACCGAGATGCCCAGCCGCTCTAAACCGGCGATGGCCGCGTCGCGGCTGACGTCCGCGCCGAGCAGTTTACGTATCCGCTCCACCCGCGCGACCACGCGGCGCGGCGTGAAGCGTTTCGACACCACGTCGAGCCGCTCCCCTTCCACGGTGCCGCCGGCGAGATCCTCGAGCAGTTTCGCGGCACGGAGCGCGGCGGCGGGAACTAAAAACGGGTCCACATACCGCTCGAACCGGTACGATGCCTCGGTGCGCAACCCCAGTTTTTTGGCGGCGCGGCGCACGGAGAGCGGGTCGAAGTGCGCCGACTCGAGTAATATATCGGTCGTCGCGTCGGTGACTTCGGTGCTCGCGCCGCCCATGACGCCCGCGACCCCGACGGGCTTGTCCGCGTCGCAGATACAGAGCATGGTTTCGTCGAGCGCGCGGTCAACCCCGTCCAGCGTCCTCAGCGTCTCGCCCGGTCGCGCCACACGCACGACGATGACACCGCCCGGCAGGGTCGCGAGATCGAACGCGTGGAGGGGTTGCCCTGTCTCCAGCATGACGTAGTTCGTGACGTCAACGACATTGTTGATCGGGCGCATCCCGGCGGCGAGCAGACGATTTTGTAGCCACGCTGGGGACGGCGCGACCTTGACCCCGCGAACAACGGTCAGCGAAAACCGGGGCGCGAGTTCCGTCGCCTCCACGATCGCGGACGCCGAGCCGTTCTTGGCGGTGTTCCCGGTCAGTTCCGGAACGCGGGTCGCGTAGCCGGGGTACGGCGCGAGCGGCAGGTTCCTGGCGGCAGACGCTTCGCGCGCGGTGCCGTAAACGGACGCCCAATCGCCTCGATTCGGCGTGACTTTGGTGAACAGCGCGACCCCATCCGGCGAGTCGAACGTCTCCTCGACCTCCAGCCCGGCCATTGTGAGCACGTCGTTAAACGCGGACAGGGCGGTCGGGTCTTCAGGGACGGGGAGGTACTCGCGGAGCCAGTTGACGGAGATTTTCATAGACGTTACAACGCCCGATTGTACCACGGGGAAAATGGTACAGTAGGCACGAATATGGAGACGGAACGATGCCGGACGATGTACAGTGATCGCCAGGGCTGACTTTGTAGACGCTTGCATCCCGTGATGCCACTGAGGACCTCGGACCATGCTTTTCATGTCGGATCATTATCAGAATCTTGTGGACGAAGATTCGTATGTCGGGATGCGCGATAACAGCATCAGTGACAGCGACTACGTCCCGGACGACGTGCGGTTCATGGCGTGGTCGCTCCGCGAGTGTGGCTTCCTTCCGGAGGACCTGCTGCCTCTGGTGGACCAGGCAGAACGGCTCTGTGGCGTGGCGGAGGAAGCCGAGGTAGTCCCTTTCCGCGTGCAGTTGTGGAAGCGGTGCGACGCTCTGGCGGATAAATGGGGGACCTCACGGACATGGCCGTCAGGTGAGTGGGATAGGGCGGACGAAAGTTTGCGAAGGGAGCGAGCCTCCTGGCGCGGTATGCGGGCGTTAAATTGTATGTTTTCCAGTCGTTCAAATCTAGTTGAGTGTGGTCAATATGTTGTGGAATATTTCATAGACTTCATGGAAGAGGGGAGCTATTTTCACGATCCGTTGTTCGTGGACCGGATGGTGGAGATATTCGATGAGTGCGTGTCAGGGAAGATGTCCGCTTGAAGTGAGATGCATCAAGTCGCGATGACTCGTACACCGCGCCCGCGCAGTGCCGCTTACTAGTTCACCGGGCATCACGACGACATGCTGGTGAATTGGTGACGACAGCCGATGCGCTATTTGCCACTCGTTTTCGCCGAAGCGGTCGCTTGAGTATGGTGTGGGTACGCCTATTCGGCGCGGACGAAGACCGACCGGGCAACTTCGCGCTGGACACAGGAGCCAGCGTCGCCTCAATCAACCCCTCTTTTGCCTCATTAATCCGATGGCGTTGCAAAGTTGCTCAGCACACCCCAATCATCGGAATCATCGGATGTAGATACAGAAAGAATAAAATCATCATAGTTCATCACTATTATCTCATCTGCATCCCCTAATATGTCCGTATGCCATGCTGTTGCCGCTACCAAAACAACGCTTCCTTTGCTTGTATGAAAAGCTATCGCTTGTGGACTTGTGCCAATCCCGTAGACCATAACATTATTTATTGTGCGACCAACAATTTGACGCCACAGGGAACTGTCAGCCGCAGGTAAAGTCACGCAACTACCGGGTTGCATCAACCAATCAGGCTGGATAGCGGAACACATTATATGATAGTTTTTGCCACCCACGAGTCCTCGGACCCAATCCCAATAAACAAACACCTGCTCGTTGCCATCTTGAGTTACCAGCTCGACGGCTTCAAGCCCTAGAATAGGATATGCTTCAATATCTATACCGCTTCTCTCTGCATTTATAGGATTGTCGCTTTGGATAAGATTGTAATTCACGTTTTGGATCGCTTTGCCACAAAGTCGCGGTAACACATCCACAAAAAGACCGTTTCCCCCGAACCCGTTATATACCATTACCGGACATACCCTCCGTAGGACGCCGAGCACTATCGGTACAAAGCGCTCAAAGACTTTGTCGCTGCTCATCAGCCGCTCGAACCGGATATGCTCCGCGCCTTATACCATCTAGCCGACCACGACCCGGATATAGGGATGGGCGGCACGTTGATGGAGACCCTCGTTCGCCGTCCCAGAGTGTCCCGACGACATCGTCGAGTATGCCAGTCGCGACTCCGAGCGGAAGTTTCTCGCGCGGTTCGCGACGAGTGTACAGGACGGGAGGATCGCCAGACTTTCCGCCGATCCTCCCGCTTCAACCCAGCCGGTACCTACGTCGGGCGGCGGATCATTTGCTTCAGCTCGGTGATGTTCCCGGCGGCGTTCAGCGCGTCTTCCTCGGAGATGATCCCGGCTTTGTAGTATTTCGTCAGGCACTGGTTCATCGTCTGCATGCCCCAGAACCCACCTTCCTGGATCGCGGCGTAGATGTTGCCTGCTCTCCCCTCCTCCACCAGTTTCGCGATTGTCGGGGTAGCGATCATGATCTCGACCGCCGCGACGCGCCCTTCGGCGTCCACGCGCGCCAGCAGTTTCTGCGCCACGATGCCGCGCAGGGAGTTGGACAGTCGCAGACAGAGCGTGCCCCGCTCGTGGGGCGGGAAGATGTTCATAATACGGTCGAGTGTTTCCGACGCCGACGAGGTGTGGAGCGTGGAAAAGACGAGGTGCCCGGTTTCCGCCGCTTGCAGGCCGACGTTCAGGGTTTCGATGTCGCGCATCTCCCCGATCAGGATCACGTCCGGGTTCTGGCGCACGATATATTTGAGGGCGTCGGTGAACGAATCCGTATCAATGCCGATCTCGCGCTGGGAAACGATGGATGACTTATCGGGGTGGACGAACTCGATCGGGTCCTCAATGGTCACGATGTTGGCGCGCCGCTCTTCATTGATCTTGTTGACCATCGCGGCGAGCGTGGTGGATTTCCCCGAACCGGTCGGCCCCGTCACCAGCACCAGACCCTGCCGGTGGCGCGTCAAATCGCCCAAAACGGGCGGCAGGCCGAGCTGTTCAAGGGAAAAGATCTTGAGAGGAACGAGTCGGCAGACCAGGCCCATCGAGCCTTTCTGCTGGAAGATGTTGACGCGCACGCGGGTCAGGCCCTCGACCTCGAACGCGAGGTCCATCTCGTGCCGGTGCTCGAAGCGCCCGATCTGCTCATGGCTCATCACCGAGTAGGCGAGCTTCCGGGTGTCGTCGGCGGTCAACTTTCCGTAGCCGGAGTCCGTAATGACCTGGATACGTCCGTGTATCCGCATCGCGGGCGGGCTGCCCTCTTTGATGAACAAGTCGGACGCTTTTTTGTCGAAAGCGAGACGAATCAATTCGCGTAAGTCCGCCATAGGGTCTGCTTAATCCTTCCCGGTACCAACGGTTGTGTGTAGGACGCGTGTTGTAAGTGTAACGCGCAATCGTTTGACTGGTTACGGGCAGTGGTTACCCGCGCCGATTCACGCCGAATTGTATCGTATAAACTACGCTTTGGGAACAAGGCGCGAGGCGAGCCGGTAAATGGCGAGCGCGATGCCGACCGAAAACAGCGCGAGAAGTAGAATCTTCGCATCGCGCCCCCGCCCACCCTCTTTAGCGGCACCGACCGCCGCCACCGGGGCTTTCGCCACAACAGTGCCGAACCGGGGCAGACCGAACCGCGACGCGTTCGCTTCCGGCTTCTTGATCACCGCTGTTGCCGAGACCGCTCCCGGCGCGGCGGTCGCCGAGAACGCAATCCGCTCGCTGTCCCAGGCGACCGGACCGCCATAGGTGAACCCCGGCCCCGTAAAGCAAACGATGTTGACACGCCGCAGGTCGCCGAACGCTTGCAGGAACGGCTCCCAGTCAATGGTCCCGTCGGCGGCGTAGACACCACCATCGGTCTCGAACGACGCGGCGGACAGTTTCGCATGCGCGTCGTCACGAAGCAGATTGGACGCGGCGGGCGCGTCGGAGAACTTACGATGCACCGCCCGCCACTTCGTGAGCGAGAGAAGACGGTTAATTCGCGCCTGCGCGGCGGCTTGCGGCACCTGTCCGGGGTAGACGGAGGAGACCGCGTAATCACCCGTCGGTAACACGATCACCACGATCTCGACATCGGGACTGGTCGCACGCGCCGGGGCATTCGGGGGTGCGACTTGAGCCGCAGGGTCCCCTTGCGCGAACACGGCGAGCGGCGACAGTGCCAGCGCGGCGAGGAGCGGCGTGACCAGGGGGCGTATCGGGTGACGGTTCCACATAGACTTTCCACCTCTGTTATAACCCATCCCGGTCGGTTTCGCCCACATCCACCTTCGGGCATAACTGCCCCAGGAGACTGTGATTATGACATCAGCACTAACCACCGGCGACACGCCGAACTTTTCTTTGATTGACGAGCGGGACTCGGCTACGGAGGCGGTGGTCGGCGGCACCTCGGACGGTGACGATCCCGCAAACACGACGAAACAGATGCCCCCCGTGGGACAATCCGATGCAGTAACCGCTCCCAGTAGTAGGGATGAGGGCGAGACGGATTACGCGCAAACCGGCGTGGTCGGCGAGCAGGACGGGGTCGTCGCGGCGGGCGGTATTTAGAAACTCGGGCGCGGTAGACTGATCTGCCGCGCCTGATCCGTGCGTTTCAGTCCGTGATGTGCCGCCACATCAAGGAACGTAGGACGTCTCGCCCGCCTCCTTACCCTGTGCCTCATCGGTGTCCGGCGTCGCGCGATAGATGGCGAGTGCCTTCTCGCGTTGCGTCTTGTGGTCTACTATCGGCCGGGGGTAGTCGCGCCCCAGCACGCAGCCAACCGCATCTTGCTCGCGCTCGGTCAGATCCCAGGGTTTGTGTACATACTTGGCCGGAATCCGGGCCAGTTCGGGGCACCACCGCTTCACGTACGCGCCGTCCGCGTCGAACTTCTCCCCTTGCAAGGTCGGGTTGAATATGCGGAAGAAAGGCTGGGCGTCAGTCCCCGTGCCCGCCGCCCACTGCCACCCACCGTTATTCGATGCCTGATCCCCGTCCACAAGCCGCTGCATAAACACCCGCTCCCCCGTGCGCCAGTCACAGAGCAGATCCTTGCACAGGAACGACGCGGTGATCATCCGCGCCCGGTTGTGCATCCAGCCCTGCGCGTTCATCTGCCGTTGCGCGGCGTCCACGATCGGGTAGCCCGTTCTCCCCTCGCGCCACGCGTCGAAAAGCCGGTCGTCGTTCTGCCACCGGATGGCGTCATAAGCGGGCTTGAACGCCCCGTTTTGGACATGCGGGAAGTGGAATAAAATCTGGTAGTAGAAATCGCGCCAGGCGAGTTCGGTCAGGAACGTGTTCGCCCCGTCTGCCGTTTTCGCCGGGAGTTCGTCACGCCGGGCGCGGACCGCGTCGAACACCTGACGCGGCGAGAGAACGCCCATACGCAGGTACGCTGAAAGGCGCGATGTGCCCTCGTGCGACGGAAAATCGCGCTCGGTACCGTAGCCGCCGAGACAGGCGTCTAAAAACTTTTGTAGCCAGTTTGCCCCCTCCTTTTCGCCGCCACGGACGCGCACTTCGGGCGCATCCCCACCATACGATTCGGATACACCGACGCTCGCCGGGAGCGTCGGGATCGCCTCGCTACTCAGGCCCTCGGGGAGTTGGACGCGAGTCGGCGCGGGGAGGGGCGCGTCCATCGCCCGCTCGAACCAGACGCGTTTATACGGCGTGAACACGGTGTAGGCGGTTCCCGTTTTGCTCATCACTTCGCCCGGCTCGGTCAGCAAATGGTCGTCGGTCTCGGTCACGCTGACTCCGCACTTAGTCATCGCCTCGGTGACGGACTTGTCGCGCTCACGCCCGTACGGCTCGTACTCGCGCCCGAAAAACAGCGAGGTCGCACCGGTCTCGTGCCTGAGCCGCTCCAACTCCTCGACCGGCTTGCCGTGCCGGATGATCAGCCGCCCGCCGATGGCTTGTAGTTCGGTGTCCAGTGCCGAGAGCGACTCGAACAGGAAGCGGACGCGCACCGGCGCGGTTGTCGGGTGAGTAAGGATCGCCGGATCCAGTATGAACACGGGGACGACGGTTCGCGCGGCGCGGACGGCTTCGGTCAGCGCGTGGTTATCGCGCACCCGGATGCCGCGCCGGAACCAGACGATGGCTACATTATGGTCAGGATTCATTGGGTGAGAGTGTACCCGTTTTAGCAGGAGGCGCGAGCGAAGGCGGGTCGCTAATACACCCCGCGTGCCGTAAAATCAGCGCATGACGAACCCAACGAATATGCGACGGACGAACCCAGTCCCGCCAGTCACGAAACGCCGCTACTCCGGGTTTCGCCTGAAGGACGCCATGCAACTCGTCCCGGCGAAGGACTTCACGCGCTGGGAACTGCCCTCAGTACGACTGGAGCCGAACACGGTTTCACGCGAAACCCTAATTCGCCTGAGTCGTTCGATCTCGAGCAGTTCGAAGCCGCGAAAATCACACTGAGTAGACACGATACTCCTGGAGGTCGTTCCGCGCCACCCGCGCATCAAGGTCTGGAAAGCGGAGCCGCTAGAAAGAGACACGCTGACCGGGTTCGCGGATTACCTGATCGCCCCGAAGCGCGCTTATATGGAAACGCCGCTGTTATGCGTGGCTGAGGCGAAGAAGGATGACTTCGAGCAAGGGCAGACGCAGTGTGTCGCGGAGATGGTCGCGTGTCGCTGGAACAACCTGCAAAGCAACCTGTTCGCTCCCGTCTACGGGATCGTGAGCAACGGCTCGGGCTGGCAGTTCTTCTGCCTGACCCTGCAAAACGCGGTACTCCGCTCGGACGTCTACGCGAACGCCTGCCTGCCGGAGCTGCTCGGCGCGACGGATTACGTCTGCGGCGAATGCGCGAAAAACGCCGTCCCGTAGCAGTGACCTCATGGTGTCCCAATTACCCGTTCGGGATCGGGTTCTTGACGCCCCTCCGCGTCGAGCCGCAGGTTCCGCAGGCCGGGAGCGAAGTAGGCGGTACCGGCGACGATAACGAGCGTGACGACCGCGCCCAGCCATACGGAGCGGACCGTCCCGAGCAGACTAGCCGCGACGCCACTCTCGAATGCGCCGATTTCGTTCGAGGAGCCGATGAATATCATCGAAACGGAGGCGATCCGCCCGCGCAGGTGGTTCGGCGAGAGTAGCCGCATAATCGCGCGGCGTATCACCATGCTCACCCCGTCGAACACGCCGGAAAAGAACAGCGCGAACAGAGAAAGCAGGAGGTTTTTAGACAGCGCGAAAACGCAAATGCTCACGCCGAATGCGGCGACGGACAGGAGCAGGTTCCGACCCGCGTGGCGGAGCGGCGGGAAGCGCGTCGCGAGCAAGGTCGCGGTCAGCGCGCCGACGGACGGCGCGGCATTGAGCAGTCCGAGTCCGCCCGCGCCGACATGCAGTATGTCTCTCGCGAACACCGGCAGTAGCGCGATGGCTCCCCCGAACAGCACCGCGAACAGATCGAGTGCCATTGAGCCGATCAGCGCGGGCGTCTGGAAAACGAAACGAATCCCGATGGCGATGCTTTGCCAGATGGACTCTTCCGGCTCGTCTTTGGCGGGTGTTTCAAGCGTCGGCATCGGCTTCGGGGAAACGGCGAACAGGAACCCGAGTCCGATGGTCAGCAACCCCACGAGCAGGAAGTAGGTGTTCCGCGCGCCCAGAAAATCATACGCAACGCCGCCGAGCGCGGGGCCTAGAATCGCGCACGACTGCCAGGTCGCGCTGAGATAGCCGGACGCGTTTAGAAGCTGATCGCGCGGGACGATCTGCGCTTCGAGCGCGGACATGGCGGGGCCGGAGAAGCCGCGCGCGATCCCCGCGAGGAACACCACCGCGTACAGGCTGATCACCGTCGGCGGCGTCGCCCCGCCCGAAAGAAACGCGAACATCAGGGCGCAAACGATGGCGACCTGCTGAGTGATCATCACGATGCGGCGGCGATCCACGCGGTCGGCGAGGTGCCCCCCGAAGAGCGCGAGCGACAGCGCGGGGATCGCCTCGACCAGACCGAGCCATCCGAGAGCGAGTACCGAGTGGGTCACGGCATAGATCTGGTAGCCGAGCACCACCGCGAGGGCACTTCCGGCCAAGGTGGACGTTCCAACCGCGACCAGAAAGCGGCGGAACTCGGGCAGGGCTAGAACGGCGGACGGCTTGGGAGCCGGGGGCGGGTTAATCACGGCTCTATTATGCCCCATTCGCGGCTCCGGGCAAGAACTCACCTATCCCTGACTCCACGCCCCATCCCCCCCCACGTTCACAATGGCCTCTTCGGGGTAGGTCAAGCCTTGTCGCGCTCCCTGTGTCGCGCATAGACGGTTTGGGCGGTACGGAGCATTGAGGCGGGCGTCAGACGCGTCATGGTTACCACATTTATGGGGTCCCAGGGTTCCGCGCCCCAGCGGGATTTCCAGAGAGCATCCGCCGCCAAAAAGTTGACTGCGTAGACCCCGCTCTTGATGCAGTCACGACATTGTCGAAACACAAAAATAATTGGGCGGCTACAGGTTCGCCCGCGACTTCCGCGACCGCAATGAACGCCTCGCCGCGAGCGGCAAGGATCGGGAAGTACAGTTTCAAAAACTTCTCGTGCGCGTCCGTGGGAATGTGATCGTAGTGCGGACAGGGACTCGCAGAAATGTCCGCGCGGAGACGATGCAGACGGATGACCGCCGGGATGTATCAGGCTACGTCCTCCAGCGAGGTGAGTATACGCACCCGTAAAGCTAGCCCGGCACACGCGTCCTTGCGCGGGTAGTAGCTCAAATTATCGCGCATGGAGCGGCTCAAGGAGCCACGATAGGTCGCCCAGTCTGGTGGCAACAGGACAAACCGCGAACCAGGGTGTTGCTTGCACTGCCACGCAACTAACGGTGACTTTAATTTCCAGATGACTCTCTCCGACCGCTCGGCGGGATGCGCCGAATGAAAGCCGATTTGACAGGCGTCCCAACGGAAGTGTTGGGAGCACGATAGGAACCACGACAGTGCTTCGATCACCAGCGTTTCATACCCGAGCGCGATCACGGACGTCGGTTCCTCCACCATCTGCTCTTGATGCCAGCCAAAGTCCTGGAGCAGACTCAGGCGGCGCGCCCACAATTTGTCGAACGGATTTTTGGCGTCATGCAGTGGTATGACAGCGACGAGTCGCCCGCGCGGGTCACGGAACGCGAGTATCTTGAGCGAGCAGGATCGTTCTTGTAGAAAAACAGTCCACCAATGGAACGCCCATTCCCAGGTGCGGAAGAGGGAGGCTTGTGGCGAATCGGAGTTGAGCCGATTCCACTCCCCGCGCATAGCAGAAAAAGAGTCCCGTGACGTCACCAAGTGAACCGTGATTGTGTCCCACGGGGTCAATCTTCCCGTGCGATTGTCGGCGGTGTAAAGGCCCGCCCCACTCTCGAAAGAATGTCTCAAGCGCAAAGACTGCGCACTGACCGAGATATTCTCGGGCTGAGGTGTCGGTGGGAGGTGCAAATGGTGCTGAACATTTCAGCAACCAGACACGAAAATGATTGTTTATGTTCCCCCTGCACGCCATATAGTTTTCCTACCAAGGAAAGAGTTTTTGGCACCGAGCGGGTACATTCCACTAGGTAACAGACGACATGGCAATCCATCACATTCTCCCCGAACGCCGGACGCTCATCGGTACTTTTTCGCGCAACGATCCGCCCGTACTCACTATCGAACCCGGCGACACCATCTTCTACCGCACCCTTGATGCCGCGTGGGGTGTCGGCGACTCCGGCTCGTCGCTCACGCGGTTCGAGCCGCGCGATCCGGCACGCGATAGCGGGCACGCGCTCTGCGGCCCGATAGCGGTTAAGGGCGCGGAGCCGGGTATGACGCTCGGCATACAAATCGGGGCGATCCGCACCGGAACCTGGGGGTGGACGGTCGCGGGCGGCTGGCCGCACCCGGTTAACAGTCGCCTCGGGATCGCGGGGGGCGACGAATACCGGCTGGCGTGGACGCTCGACCAGGACGCTCTGATCGCCACGAGTCGGTCGGGACACCGGATCGCCCTGAGACCGTTCATGGGCGTGATGGGCATGCCGCCGGACGCGGCGGGCAGGCATTCGACGGCTCCTCCCCGGCGGACGGGGGGAAATCTCGACTGTAAGGAACTGGTAACAGGCAGCACTCTTTACCTTCCGATAGAGGTAACCGGCGGACTATTTTGTGTCGGGGATGGGCACGGCGCACAGGGCGATGGCGAGGTCGCGGTCACCGCACTGGAGTGTCCGATGGAGCACGTCGAGCTTACCTTCTCGCTCCATCAAGATATGCCGCTTAAGGCACCCAGCGCGGACACGCCGAACGGGTGGGTATCTTTCGGGCTTCACGAAGACTTGAACGAGGCGACGTATCTCGCGCTGGAGGGGATGCTGGAGCTGATGGAGTCGCGCTTCGGCTATGATCGGCGGGAGGCACTCGCGATCGCCTCGCTCACCGTAGACTTACGGATAACGCAGATTGTGAACGGCGTTCGCGGGGTGCACGCGGTCCTGCCGCACGGCGCGATCCGGTAACAAAGTCGCGAGGCACGGCGCACCCACCTCGCCGCTTACCAGAGACGACCGATGTAGTGCGTGAGGCTGACATAAAAAAGCCCCCGGCTACGGCGGAATGAGTGCCGTGGCCGGGGACCGCACCGCGGACTGCTAGTGCGGCGTAGACTTCTTGACGACGGCTTTCGTCCCCATACCGGCGGCGATCCCGGTAATGGTCGGGTGCTTCTCCGCGAAGTTAAGCTTCTGGTGGCGCGCCTTCTTTTGCGCCGCCGAGTGCTTCAGGGCCGAGTGCGTTGCGACGCCAGCCACTAAGCCGGTCGCGGTCGGGTGACGCTGGATGAAGTTCGGCTTTTTAGCGGCCGGAGCCGTGGTCTGCGCGAACGCCGTGCTGATCGGCATCAGCGAGACGACCGCGACGAAAGCAACAGCATTACGGCGGATAGTTGTGTTAAATGACATGATTTTTGTTCCTTCTCAAAGCCGCGCCCATGGATACGGGGTAGCGACCTTTTCCGTTAAACGAGCACTACATCTAGAGCGTGACGGGGGCCGCTCTAGTTCCCCGGTTCTACCCAACCGTCGCGAAATCGCAAACGCACGAACCAGACCGAATCAGACGCGGACGCAGAGGTGTCCGGACACTCTCCCGGTTAGTTACGGGACTGCAATACCTTGCGCACGCGGACCGTGGTTCCACTGATCGCGTTCGGGTGAATCTCGACATGATCCGAGACCGAGTGGACGAGCGGCAGACCGAACCCGCCGATCCTTTCCGCCATATCGTCACTTAATTCGTCTGGGCGCGACGAGCCGGGTAAAGGTATTGTGTCGGTGCGCCATCCCGCTCCGCTGTCAACCACGGTGACAGAGGCTTCGTGTGTGAGAAATTCGAGCGTGACAGAATAGTCCCCACCCCGCGCGTGGCGCACCGCGTTGGTCGCGAGTTCGCCGATCACGAGTTCTAGGTCATCAGTGTCCTGGATAGAGATCCCCAAACTCTCTATTAAACACCGCGCCGTCTTACGGAGGTGAACTATATATGGGAGTGCTTCCGGCAGGTGGAACGTCAGACTGATCATCGGCATCTCCTTCGGCTCGTGATCCAGCATCGCCTCGTGCGTTCGCGTCTTCGACATCTACGTAATCTCCAGGGTGAGAACGATACCAGCTCGTCAGCCGTTCGCATCACTTTTCATCGGTATGCGTATCCTACCCATTTCCGCACACTGTTACGCATAAACTGGTATTATTGGTCAGAAACAAACGGAAGAAGGAAATGTGTGCAAAAAAAGATAACCCGTCCTGCCGGTATGAAATCGAGATCAGACGCGCCCGACGCGCCCTCCGAGAAGAAGCCGAAACGACCGAAGCCAGCCGCCGAAGCCGAAAACCTCACCGCTACGCCCGAGTCTGGGCCAGAAAATAGTATGGAAGACTCCGCGCCGTCGTTCGACGATCTCGGACTGCCGGAGCCGCTCCGCCTCGCGGTACGCGCCGCCGGTTGGGAGACGCCTACCCCCATCCAAGCACGGGCGATCCCGATCCTGCTCACGGGGCGCGACTTGATCGGACAGGCACAAACCGGTACTGGCAAGACCGCCGCGTTCGCGCTCCCGCTACTAACCCACGCGGACGCAAGCGAGCCGCATACGCAGGCACTGGTCATGGTGCCGACGCGCGAGTTGTGCGTTCAGGTCGCCGAACAGTTCCACCTGCTCGCGAAGGGCACCCCTATGCGCGTCGTCCCGATCTACGGCGGACAACCGATTGATCGCCAGTTCCGCGCGCTGAAGATGGGCGCGCAGATCGTTGTCGGGACGCCGGGGCGCATCCAGGACCACCTGCGTCGCGGTTCGCTCGACCTGTCGCAGGTTAAGTTCTGCGCCCTGGACGAGGCCGACGAGATGCTGGCGTTCGGCTTCATTGAGGACATTGAGACGATCCTCGCCGAACTGCCGACCACCCGCCAAGTCGCTCTGTTCTCCGCGACGATGCCGCCCCGCATCGCCGCGCTGGTCAAGAAGTTCCTGCCGAACGCTGAGTACGTGAAGATCGAGAGCCAGCGGCGCACCCTAGACACGACGAAACAGACTTACTACGAAGTGCAACCCGGCAAGAAGCGCGACGCCCTCGCTCGCGTACTGGATATGGAGACGCCCGGACCGACCATCGTTTTCTGCCGTACGCGCCAGGAGACGAGCGAGCTCGCCGAGGCACTGCGCCAGCGCGGGTACGACTCCGAGGCACTACACGGGGAGATGAACCAGTCCGAACGCGACCGGGTGATGAAGTCGTTCAAGGAAGGGCGTTCCGAACTGCTAATCGCCACCGACGTCGCCGCGCGAGGGTTGGACATCGAGACGGTGACACACGTCATCAACTTCGACATGCCGTGGGACGTCGAGCAGTACATCCACCGCATCGGCCGCACCGGGAGGGCCGGGCGCACGGGCGACGCGATCACGCTGATCGAGCCGCGCGAGCGGCGTAACCTGCGCATGATCGAGCAGATGACCGGCGCGAAGATCGTGCTCGCGCGGATCCCGACGGCGGCGGATATAGCGGCGCGGCGGCGCGAGACGTTCGTCACCGCAGTCCGGGCGCGGCTCGAAGCCGACGACTTCGACCGGCAACGCCCGGTAGTCGCCGCGCTCTCGGAAGAGTTCGACGCGGCGGAAGTGGCGGCGGCGGCTCTGCAGATGCTCTGGGAGTCGCGCGGACCGTCCGAGGAGGAGTCGGAGGACGCGATCGCGGCGGACTCCGAGCAGCCCGAGGCGGGCATGACGCGGCTGTTCGTGCCGCTCGGTCGGCAGGACGGGTTACGCCCCGGCGATCTGGTCGGCGTGATCGCGTCCAAGGTCGGGCTAGTCGGGAAGCAGGTCGGTGCGATTGACATTCTGGATCGCGCGGCGTTCGTGGAAGTGCCCTCCGACCGCGTGGACGAGGTGATTGACGCGCTGAACCGGACCAAACTGCGCGGGCAGAAGGTGATGGCGAAGGTAGCGCATCCGCAGGAGGGCGCCCGCCCGCCCCGCCGCTGATCGTAAAATCGCGGGCGCGGGGGAGGGGATCGAACCCATCCCCCGCGCCCGCGATCTATGTCACTCCCACTTAAGTGAGCGGGAAAATGTCTTCGGTCGTGCCGTCCTCGCTCCACGTCAGTTTCGCGTCGCACAGGGACGGCGTAACAACCACATGCAGGCTCTGGACCCCGGTTAGCTCGCTACTCGTACCGTCTTCGTTCATGCCCAAGCCGAGCCACAGCCCGTCGAACACGCCCGGTTCCTGGCAGGACACTACGAGTCGCCTCTGCTTCGTAACGATCTCCACCGTGCCGGGAAAAAGGGCCACGGCTTGCTGCGTGCGTGTGCCGTCCGCGCCGGTCTCGTAGCGGGACAGTATTCCGGTCAGCGTCCCGGCGTCGCCGTCGCCGGGCGCGACGATGGTGACGCTAAGGCTCTCGATGGCACCCGTAAGCACCGGGACGGCGTTGACGAACACGTTAATACCGTCGGGTGCCCCCCCGCTCACGATGACGTGCGTCAGGTTATTCCGGAATCGGGCGACTTCGGCGGCGGCGGGGCGGGCGGGCGGGGCGGTTGTTTTATTGGTACCAAACATGGTTTGTCTTTCTGCTCTTCTTTTTTATCCGGCTATCGAGTAGGTAATGACTTCATCGGCTGCGATCCAGTGCGGCTTGTAGAGGGTGACGTAAGCACTCACGACATCATCCACGACGTTCACATCAACGTACACATCCACGACGCGGTGCGTGATGTCCTCGCCGTTGTACCAGACGTGCGTATTGTCAAGCATCACGAGCGGGTGCAGGTTCTCGATGATGATCTCGTGCCCTGGAAACTGCACGGAGACGCGCCCCGGCAATATGTCCATCGGATTCATCGGGTCGTCTTGCGGACGGACGATAGCGGTCAACTGTGTACCGGCATAGATGCCGCCCGCATCCGGGTTGCCGTAGTCGTCACGTCCGGCGAGCAACTCGATGAAGAGTTGCGCCGCCGGAACCTCGACGCCATTGTTATGGAGCGTGGTGCTGTCCCAATTGCCCCCGGTGCGGAACATCAGATTATTCATCGTCTACCGTCTCCTTCCGCCGCCACCGCCGCCGAACGAGGACCGCCCGCCGCCAAACGACCCGCCCCCGGAAGGCCGGCTCCCGCTGAACGAACCGCCGCCGAAGGACCCGCCGGACGAGGGGCGACCGCCGCCGAAGGAGCCACCACCACGGTAGCCCGATGACCCACCCCCGAACGAGCCGGAGGGCGCGGTCCGCGTGGTGCCGCCGAAGCTACCCCCGCCTCCGCCGAAAGGCCGTTGCGCGGGCGCGCCTCCCCCGCCGAACGAGCCGCCACCGCCTGCGGGGCGACCCGATCCGAGAGACCCGCTTCCCGACGACGTTCGCCCGGAACCGAAAGCACCGCCCCCCGTGGATGTGCGTCCCGACCCGAACGAGCCGCTACCACTGTTGCGCCCGAAGCCGGAGCCGCCCATTGTACGCCCCGAGCCGAACGAGCCAGAGCCGCTATTACGCCCGAACCCGCCGCTACGCGCCCCGCTACCGAACGAGCCAGACCGACTGGAGCCGACCGAATTGTAGTTGTACACGGTGCGCATCCGCGTGAAGTTCGGGTTCGAGCGGTAATACGAGTTGTAGCCGCCCCAGCCGTAATAGGGCCGCCCGCCGATGTTGAAATACAAGCCCGCCATCGGCAAGAACGAGCCGATGCCGAACGGGCTGTACCCGTAGTAGCCGCCGTAGTAGCTCATGCCAGGGTACCATCCCATATTGACGAACTGCCCCCAACTCGGCGCGAGGCCCATGTACACCGGCTGGGTATATTGGTAGTTCTGTGGGAACGGGTACCAGCGCGCCCCCTGAGCGGAGGCGTTCTCTAAAGAGGCACCCGGTTGCACGAAGAGGGTAGGCGTTTTACCGTCATTGATGAAGTACATACCGCTACCGGTCTGGCCGAAGCGCATGACATACATGTTCTGGTTTACGAACGGTACCACGATAGTCTCGCCGCTCTGCGCGAAGAGCTGGTAGCCGCCCTGATCGAACACGGCGCGAATGATCGGCACCTGCTGTCCGGCGGGAACATCCGCCCAGTTATAGACGCTACCCTGGCCAGCCTGTCCCCCTCCCCCCCCTTGCGGATTGCCGGCCATCATGCCGCCCCCGCCGCCCATCTGGGGCGCGTTATTCATCGGCACGGGTTGCGACTGGTACGTCGGTGGTGCCATCGCGACCGGCTGCTGGTGCGAGCATCCCGACGCGATCAAAGCCGCTCCGAAAGGAATTAAGGATCGTTGTAAAATCGAGACTTTCACGTTAGCTTTCTCCACGGCGGCGCGGGTCATTATCGCGCTGCCTAATCTTGTGACACGTAAGGTGTATAATCGTTGCGTGTAGGGCGGGCGTTGGCGCGCCGGATCACTATGAAATATCACACAATCGGTTACGCCTAGCCGTATTCGGCATGTCACCAGTTGTACCCTATTCTGAACAGGAAAAAAGAATGCCCGAAGGACCCGAGATAGAAACGAACGAGATGCAGGAGACCCTGTCCGAGTTGCAGGAGGAGCGGCGCGAGCACAAGGAAGAGGAGACCCGCAACTCGTGGGTGCGCTATATCGCCCTTTCGACCGCGTTCCTCGCCGTGTTCGCGGCGGTCGGATCACTCCAATCCGGCTCGCTCGTGAACGAGGCGATGATTAATCAGTTGAAAGCGTCGGACACGTGGAGCGAATACCAGGCGGCGCGGCAGAAGGATTACGCGCTGACGCTACAAGCCAACACATTCCTAGACGCGGGCATCGCCCCCGCGAAGGGCAGCGAGAAACCGACCGGTTCCGCGAAGGGCGGAGAGAAGAAGGCCGAAGCATCGTGGAAGGCGGCTACCCCACCGGCGCGGCTCGCCGAATACATCGGACGCGCGGAGAAAGAGAAAGGCAAAGAGGAAGACTTGATGGAGAAGGCGAAGCACTTGGAGGAGGAGTCCGAACACAACCTGCACCGCCACCACCGCTTCGCGTGGTCGGTCTCGCTCATCCAGGTCGCCATCGCGCTGTCCGCCATCTCCGCGCTCACCCGTATCCGGGCAATATGGTACGCCAGTTTTCTAGTCGGCCTGGGGGGCATTTTCTACTTCTTCTTGGGCTGGCTAGGCCGCTAATCAGTCCACACCGGGCGAAAAAAGAGCGGCCGGCGGGAGATTCCCGCCGGCCGCTCTCTTCCCTATCCGGGTAGTGTCTACGGCAGACGCGTCCGCGACGTCAGCGTGACGGGCTTGCCGCTAGCCGAGTTGTAGGTCACGGTAACCGTCAGGATGACCACTTCACCGGGCTTGCCGGCTCCGTTCGGCCACGTAACGGTCGTCGTGCGCGAACTGTTCGCGCCGACGCCTATGGTGCCGAGTTTGACCGGCGTGGAGACCGCTTCGGTTATCCCTCCCGACCGTGTGTTTAGTTTCGCGCTCGTAATCTGCACGTTCTGCGCCTGCCCCGGATTCGGGTTGGCGACCGACGGCAGGTTGTTCACCGTTATCGTGCCGTAAATGACGCCCGCGTTGCGCGAGAGCGCGTAGTTGATACCCAGATTCGGCGCGGCGGTGTTTTCAATTGAGCCTTCGAGGTCGAACCGCCAAGCCCCGCGGCCCGCCGTGCCGACACTGGCAAAGCCGGTGAACGGGTTGATGTCCAGCGAAACGATCGGCACCTGCGGCAAGCCAAGCGGCACGGTCGCATCCGCCCAGGAGGAACCCTGGTTGATGGTGGAATAAACGCCGGAACTCGTCCCGACGAGCCACGAGTTGTCGGGGTCGCCTGAAATAGTGTCCCGAGCGATCGTGGTTACGTTCAGGTCGGGCAGGTTCGTGCCTATCCCGGTGCCGTTCTGGGTGGTGAACAGGAAGTTCTGGCTGAGTGTGTTGGCGCAACGGAAGACCCCCGCCCCCGCCACGCCGACGACGATGTCTGACAGGGAAGTGTTCTCGTTCACTGAGATCGTGGTAATTTCCCGGCGGATCTGTCCCCCCGGCGTGGGCGGATCAAATCGGCTCGGAAGTGTGGAATTATCCATCTTGAGCCACGGCGCGGTTAGTAGCGGGATGGGAACGGTCGAGTCCGCGTTACGTGGGAAGCGCGTCATCCACAGGCGACCGAGGTGCGTCCCGACGTACACGCGCCCCCCGTCACTTGTGACGGCGATGGCGGTAATGTAATCTTCCGACATGGTCCCGTTCACCGTTTCGGGTGTGGCGAGTTGCGTCGTACCGACCCGCCGCCAGATCCCGCGATCCACGTTGAGTTTGTTGACGATCGGAGCGATACCCGGCCGTAGGTCGTAGCGCCACAGGAAGTATCCGCCGGAGTAGAGGAGACTGGAACCCAGGTCACTCTCCGATGGATCAACAGCAAGAATGCCCTGATACCGCTTCGTCTCCCCCGCCCAGTTTGTCGGCGTGGACGAATCCTGTGCATTCACCTGATTGAATGCATAAATTTTCGTAACCCCATCCGCCAACACGAAAGAGGTCCCCTGCGCATTGTGTATAGTGCGGCTCGGCGTAATATCGAAACCATGCTGCCAGTTATCCGTGGTAACGAGAATCGTCCCCCTGTCACTGCCACTACCACTACGTAATCTGCCGTAGATATACTGGATGTTAGGACTACCAGAGTCGTAGGCTACCGATCCAACATACAGGCCTGCGTTAACAGACTCGTCCGGGGGACCACCGAAAAAGCCATCCGGGTTACCCGCGCCAGTCGGTAACTCGTCCACCAAGACCGACCGTGGCCGAAGAGGACCGAAAGGCCCTGGCACGGTCGGGATCTGGCTCCAGCCAGTTTTGCTCCCCTGGGTGCGCGTCACTCCGTTATTGATCGTCCCACCCAAAGCGGTAAGTTCCCGGAAGGGGTGGAACGCCGTCGCATAAAACTCCGTGGCGGCGAGGAACGCGTTGTAAGGAGTCGGGCTGTACGCCCAGGTTCCCGAGTTGGGATCGAAAACCATCCCGTAGATCCCACCCTCATTCGCGGCTATGACGCCGAGCGGGTTCGTCGGCGTATAGGAGAAGTCCTTCTGGTCAACGTGGGTTTGGCCAGCGAATGTCCAGTCGCGTCCTGGATAAATCGCGTTGAGAACACTGTCGCCGCTGAATAACGTCGAGTAAGTGGTACGAACGCTACCAAGAACCGCGTCCACGCTGTCGAACATCCCGAACTCATTCAGCACTGATTGCGGAATAGCTATCATGGCAAGGTTCCGCGAAGAGATTGACCAGTTGTTGCTAGGACCTTCATTCACCGGGTAGCTCCCACTGATTTCCGTCCATGTCGCGCCTGCGTCCCGGCTAACGAAGATCTTTCCGTCGTTGAATAACTCGTTCGAGTCCATCACATAAACTGTCTTCGGGTCGGTGAGACTCGTCGCCACTTTAATGCCGTATCCGCCCCGGTACGGGTCAAAGTGCGGCGTTGTGCCGGTATTGGGGTCATAGATCGGGTTGTACCGGAGCGGCGCGTTCACCAAGTTCCAGGTCGCCCCGCGATCGAGCGATTGGTATAACCCGCCGCGCCGACTTGTCGCGTACAGCGACCGGGCTTTGACTGCGTTCTTGTCGGCGGGGTCTGCCGCCGAAATCGCGACGCCGTTCCACTCCTCTCCGATGGGTTGAGGTTTTGAGTTAGGTGCGCCGACCCCGTCGTCGAGCCTGGTTCCGGGCGCGACATTGCTCCACGAGTTACCCAGGTCAGTTGAGACGGAGATGCCTCCCCCGGTCGAAGTTGCGAACAGGGTGTTACTACGGTCGGGGTCAACGATGATCTTAGTCACCGACCCGAGTTGCGTGCCTATAGTGACGAACGAGTTGCCGCCGTTTATAGAGCGCTGTATTCCCGCCGTCGTTCCAGCGAAAACCACGTTCGAGTTGAACGGGCTAACCGTGACGCAGTTACAGGCGAGTGAGGGAAACTTGTCGCCGAGAGGCCGCCATGGGTACGTGGGCGCGGCGGACAGAGTGCTCGCCGCGTTGTATCGCCAGAGACCACCTCCCGCGGTCGCCGCATAGATGATGTTCGCGTTCTTCGGGTCATAAGCGACGCCGTTCACGCGCCCGGCGACGTAGGAACCCAACACTCCTAGCGCACCTTGCGATCCCGAAACCACGCGCGATCCGAAAGGACCGATGGACTCCCATGTGGTGTTACTCACGTTACCCAGGTCAACGCGTAGCGGCACAGCACTCCCCGATGCCTTCGCCGTGGCGGTTCCGCTCCGGGTCTTGGAGCCGAGACGGGCGGCGGGCAACAGTGACCGCTGCTCCTGGATTCGCAACAGTTCCGCGGCGGGGACAGCGGGTTTGTCGCCCGGCGAGACGCTCTGGGCGAAGGCGGCAGGCAGAGTGAGTGCCGTCAGCGAAACGGCGTACATCGCCCGTTTCGCAAAGCGCGAGGCACTCAGCCCCGCTCGACGCGTTATTTGTGTGTTCATAATTGTTACCGTTTGATCCTTGGCGGCGCGGGGATTTCCTGACCCCGTCGCGGAAAATTAGCGAACGACCTGTATCGTGCCGTCCGTGGAACCGAAATAGATCGCCCCGTCAGGCCCGAAGCCCGGCGACGATTCGACGGCGGTTCCCGCCGCCGCCGCGATCGGTGTCTTCGATTTAAGCGACCCATCCGGGTTCAGCGCGTACAGGTTGCTGTCGAAAGAAGTGACATAGATAGTGTCATCGGAGCCGACCGCGGCGGACGCGGTGATCCCGTCCCCTGTAACAAACTCCCACTTATTGTCGCCCCCGGCGGTATTGACGGCGGTCAACTTGTTGGTGTTCAGTCCGCTGAAATTGTCGAGATTCCCGACGTAGACCGTGCTACCGTCACTACTGATCGCCGGAGTACCGTAGATGGGTGCACCCGTGTCGTACGGGCTAGCCCACTTGGGCGTCAGGTCCGCGTTCAGCGCATACAGCTTGCCACCGAGTGTACCAAAGTAGACGGTCCCGTCATCGCCCACCATGCACGACGAAGTGTAAACCTCGGCGTCCGCCTGGAAGGCGGTGTGCGCGTCACTGCCGTCTGTCACGTTCTTGGCGTAGACCATGCCGCTGTTCGCGCCGAAGTAGAGCACGCTCCCGTCGAGGCTCAGGGCGGGCGTGGTTTGTACGCCGGCACCGGGCACGGCTTGTTTCCACTTTATAACGCCAGACAGAGCGTCTATCGCGTAGACGCTACTACCGGGGTCGGTCGTAGCAAAGTACACAATGCCATTATCCCCGATCACCGGCGAGCCATATATGGAGCCGTCCACGGGAACGGTGTATCGCACCGCGCCCGTCGAAGTCTCTATGCAGTACAACTTCCCGTCGTTGCTACCGACATACAGAGCGCCATCCTTCGACAGAGCGGGCGTAGACTCGATGATGTCACCCGTGGCAACCGACCAGAGTTTGTTGCCGTTCTTGTCGAACGCGTAGATATTCTTGTCATACGCCCCGATATAGACATTCCCACTCTTGTCAATCACCGGGGATGAGAAAACGATCTGCGAGGCTACCGTGGCAAAAACGGTCGCCGTGCCGCCGACCGGCGGGGTTAGCATCTGCGCGAGCCGGCCCGTGTTATGTACATCCCCATGGAACTTCGCCCAGGTCGCATCGGTGGCAAGCCCGACCGCGTTCACGTAAACATCTTCCGTCGCTATTTTGCCCGACTCGGTATCCGTCGCCGTGATCGTGAGCTTCACGCGCCCGTTCGCGGGCGGGGCGACCACCGCGAGCGTCGCGGACGATGTAAGGGCGTCTTGAGTTAGTGTCGCGGTACCGGCAGTGTCTTGGGCAAGGTTGAAGTTCAACTTGCGCGGCGACGTCAGCACGATATTTCCCTGCGCGTCAGTCGCGACCAGACTAAAGGTCTGGGTGCGCCCCGCGCCGAGCGGGAATAGGAGCAAGGGTTGCAGGGCGAGTTTCACGATGGTCGAGTCCATCGTGACCGAAACTGGGGTGCGTACGTTGTCGGTCACGGCGAAGGCGAACGTCATGGAGGAGCGCGCCTGCGCGACGCCGGTACCGCCGGGCACGGGGAACGCAGCGGCGGTGACCACGTAATCGGTGCCGACGGGCAGGTCATCGAACGACGCCGTGGTCGTTAGCGGTTGACCGGCGGCGGGGCGAGTGAGCGTCGCGGTACGGAGGCTGGCACCGGCCTTGAGCACCGTGACGACGATGCTTTCCGACGCGTCGGGGATCAGACGGGTCCGCTCGGGCCAGGTGACGCTGAGTGACAAGCCGCCGGTTTTACGCGACGTGGCGTGCGTTGTGGACGGGTCGCCGCCCGCCGATCCGCCGCAACCGACGCTGACGAGGAGCGGCGAGCACAGCGCGATCGCGGCAAATGCGAGCGGCAGGCGCACGGCGAGTTGACCGCGCGTCGCGGCTTTCGGGAAGAAAAATAATGGTTTCATACGGGTCCGTTTATGGTGTAGGTCACAGCGCGTTCGCAACGCGCTTTGATCGGTGCCCCCGCCCTGCTCGCGCAGGGAACGGTTGCGGGGGCGGCGGAGCGAGTCCACCGCCCGGTCGGGATTACTTACTTGACCGAGATGTCGGCTCCACCGGCGGTTATCTGCACCGGAACGCGGTCGAACCGGCGGGAGTCGAAATTACTGGTCGCGCGGATGTAGACCAGAGTACGCTTCGCGGGGGCGGTGTACAAGCCAGTCGGCGAGATCGTGCCGACCGCGTTCCCGCTCGCATCAGGCTCCACCCTCCAGGTGACCGAGTTGTCCCCCACCGCCCGCGCCACGGCTGCCGTGAACTGTTGCGTCAGCCCGACGCCCACGGTCACGTTGACGCGCGGCGTGATTACCACGTTTACCTGCGAGGTGACGGTGACGGTTGCAGTTCCGAACTTCCGGTTGTCGAAGGCACTGGTAGCGACCACCGTGTAGGTGCCTTCCCTGCGCGGCGCGGTATACGTGCCGTTTGCCAGGATGGTGCCGTTTGTGTCGCCCCCCTGTACCGACCAGATGACGTCGGTTTTACCGGCGGGCGCGTTGGAAACCGCCGCGCTGAACTGCGTCGGCTCGCCCAGGGAAATGTTGGCGGTAGGCGGGGAAACGATCACCGCGACGCCGGAGGTGACGGCGACCGAGGCGGTCGCGATCTTGGTCGGGTCGTAAACCGACTGCGCCTGGACGACGTAGTTACCTTCCTGGGCGGGCGCGGTGTACAGACCGGTCGGCGAGATGGTGCCGCCGTTCGGCGTGTTCACGCTCCATATGACCGCCTGGCCCGCCGCGCCCGCACCGTTCGGCAATCCGGAAACTACCGCCGTCAGTTGCAACGTCCTGGTGAGAAATACGGCGGGGTTCGGCGGCGCGATGGTGACGATGGCGCGGGAGGCAACATTGATCGTGACGGGCGGGCTGGTCGCACCGTCAACGCTCGCCGTGAGGGTCGCGACGCCGGGTGCCAGTCCGGTTACCTGCTGCGGATCGGCGGGGCCGTTACCCGGTTGCGCCGACAATTTATCGGTACCGGTCACGACCGTTAGGGTCAGCGAGCCGGGCGAGATGGGTATCAGGCTCCCGAACCGGTTGCTGGTATTGATCGTGATCGGAGAGGATTCGCCGACGAAGGCGGTGGTGCCGAACACCTGGACGTTCGTGATCTCGCCGACGAGCGAGACGGAGTCGGCGAGCGCGCCGTTCGTCTTGCTGATGGAGGACTGCAACGAGGCACCGGCGACGACGGCACCGACCTGATCAGGGTTCGCGTAGAAAACGGCGTCAATCAGCACGGGCTGGCGCGCGTCCAGGGTCGCCGTGCCAGTGTTGAGGCTGACCGTGTAAGAATCGGTACGGGTGTCGCGGTTGACCTTGATTAAGGCTTTGATTCCGCCGAGGCGGTCGGTCCCCTGATACAGCGTGAACATGGCGGACCGCGCGGAGTTGATGCTACCGGCGTTAAGCACGGCGCGGGTGCGCGGCCCCCAGGTCAGGTCGAAGGAGACGGGTTGCGGGATGGGAGTCGAGGCGGGCGTCGCGGTGGGAGAAGGCGAGGGCGAGGCGTTCCCCGAACCGTCGTCGTGGCCGCCGCCACACCCCCCGGTACCAAGCACCGCGCCCAACAACGCGCAACAGGCAAGCACCGTACACGTCAGCGACGCAACGGGGAGTGATCGCTCAGTTCGAGACTGAAAAAATAGCAAACGCATTTCAACTCCTCATAGGGTGTCGGCAAGGAACCTCTGGCAAATATTCAGAGACCGCCCCTGGTTCGCCTTGGACGATTACGAACAAGGCGGTATCTTCGATCTTACCCCGGCAGGATGGCGGGGCGGTTTGGGTGATGTTCGGAACGGTCGGCACCTGATTCCAAAGAACGAACGCTGTTTTGGACAACTCGCGCGCCGGGGAGTTGCCGCCATTCGGTCAGACACGCCGGGAAAAAGAGGGGGCGATGGTGGCGCACCCACTCCCCTTCCGCTCCGGGGTCGGGCGACTGACATTCGGTAGGCGTACTCTGATTACCGATCACGACGACATGATAACACAAGCGCGGCGCAATAGTCAAACTTCGTTTCACGGGGTCATCAAGCCGAGTGTTTTCGGGGCAAACGATTGAACACACCGATCTCGTCTGTCGCCCAGGGAGCGTGGGAGGAATATCCGCCCGGAGCGTCCAACGCTGACGCCATTATGCTGCCGCCGCCCATGCCGACCGACGAGAACCGCCCGCGCTACCATTTCGCCGCGCCACCGGGAACCTGGATCAACGACCCGGTCCCGTTTTTCGACGACCGGACGGGGCGGTACCACGTTTACCTTCAACACAACCCGGGCGCGCCCGTCTGAGGCGACATGCACTGGCTCCACGTGTCTAGCACCGACCTGCTGACGTGGCAGAACCACGGGATTGCCCTCGCGCCGTCCCGAACTCCGGGCGACCCGGATTTCCGCGGCGTCTGGACGGGCTGTATCACGCGACGACCGCCGGACGGCAAATACGTCGCGCTGTACACCGCGATCCCGTCTAACGACCCGTTCACGCAGGTGCAATGCGCCGCGCTCTCGGACGATCTGATGACATGTGAGAAGTGCGCGGACAACCCGCTGACCGGCCTCTCCGAAAAACCGGGCGGTTACGGCGAGTGCTTCCGTGACCCGCAAACATTCGCGACGCCGGACGGCAAATGGTACTGCGTGATCGGCAACGAGCAACGGAACGGCGCGGGCGGCGCGGCGTTTCTGTTATGAGGCGACGGACGATACCCTGCTCCGCTGGGAATACCGGCACGTATTGTTCTCGGGCGACGCCGGGACTGGGCACGATTTCGAGTGCCCCGACTTCTTCCCCTGCCCGGCACGGACAAGTGGTGCCTGCTGACGTCGCGCGGCACATCGGCACTATGGACACAGGCAGCATGACATTCGCCCGCGAGGCGTGGGGTTCGTGCGACGACGGGCCGTTTTACGCCGCGAAGTCCTGCCTCGGCGCGGGCGGCGAGCGGCTCCTGTTCGGCTGGATTCGCGAACAGCGACCGGAGGCCGAACAGGTCGCGGCGGGGTGGAGCGGCGTGCTCTCGCTCCCCCGCCGCCTCAAACCTGGTAAGGCGGGCGCCTTGGTAATCTCGCCGAAGGAGGCGTGGCTTCAGGAAGCGTTCGTGGACGCGTCGGTATGTGATGTGGCAACCGGTCCTGATAAGCGCGTAATGACGGCGCGGCACTACCGGTAGTGATTTAGCGGATCGCTCACACCCCGCGACATAGATGTCAATGATACACAATCTAAACACACAGGATGATAAAGCGGTGGCGAACCCGCGCCGCGTTCTGGTGTGCTACGACGATGAAACGGTCACCGTTTACCAGGCGTTCGACCGCGAGATCATCGCCTACGCAACGGAGCACGGCACGTTCGGCAAGGGATTCGGGATGAGCCGAATGACCTGAATCAAGCCGTCGTTCGGCTGGATGCTCCACCGGTCCGAGTATGCGACCGCTCACCGGCAGGAGGCCATCGCCCGAATACGGATCACCCGTGCCGGGTTCGACGCGATTCTGGAGGAGGCAGTCCTCTCACACTACGCGCCGGAAGTTTGCACGACCGAGATATTGTGGGGGGATGCCCTGCGCCGGTCTAAGGTGCGTTGCCAGTGGGATCCGGATCGCACCCCGCGCAACGAGAAGATGGACCGACGCGCGATTCAGTTCGGCATCAGCGGCGATTTCGTCCACCGCTACGTTAACGAGTGGATCGTCGGCGTCGAGGACGTGACCAGATTGGCGCATGAGATCAGGGCGTGCGTGCGGCAACCGCGGGGCGACCTGCCCGAAGTGCCGGAGGAGCGGCACTATCCGGTGGGCGAATCGGTGCGCCGGGACCTGGGTTGTAATTAGCGCGGAACGCGGCGCGGCATCCCGCGCTATAATAAGGACTGATGCTTACCGCAACCACTCCCGCGCCTGTCACTCCCCCACCGCTTAGTGTCAAACAATTATTCCCGCGGCTGATTCGGAAATGGAGCCGTATTTTCAGCGTTTTCGTGCAGGATGCTCTGACGTACCGCGCCGTCGCGGTTATCTGGATCCTGACCGACACGATCCCAACCCTGGTAATGCCGCTGATCTGGCTCGCGTCGTTCCATGGGCGGAGCAACATCGCGGGCTACGACCCGAGTCAGATCACAGCCTACTATCTGATCCTGCTCGCGGTCGGCAACTTCGTGACGTGCCACCAGATGTGGGAGATCGCGCAGGACATCAAAGACGGCAAATTTTCCGCGTTTCTGCTCCGTCCCTTCGGCTACCAGGCGTACAACTATTTAGGGTTTCTGGCGTGGCGAATCATGCGCACCGTGTTGTTCCTACCGGTGTTTCTGCTCGCCGCGTGGCTGTTTCGGGGCACGCTCCATTTCGCCGACTACCATCCAGACGGCTATTTTCTACTTGCGCTGGTACTCGGGCACTTCGTGTCGTTCTGTATCACCTACCCGGTCGGCTTGCTCGCGCTATATGTGGTCGAGACGCGCTCGTTGTTCAACTTCTGGTTCATCCCGCTGGTGATATTCAACGGCCAGGTCGCGCCGATCGCGCTATTCCCGGCGTCCTTTCGCTGGCTCGCGGAGGCGTTGCCGTTCCGCTACACCATCGCGTTCCCGACCGAGCTGTTCCTGGGGCGTCTGACCACCGAGCAGATCCACAGCGGTCTGCTCCATCAGGTCGGCTGGATCATCGGCGGGCTGTGCCTGTCTACGCTCCTCTGGCGTGGCGGGTTAAAGCGATTCACGGGTATCGGGTTGTGAAGGAGGAGCGCGTCAGATGTCGGCACCTTCGGAAGCGTTCGGATCGGCGGCGGGTTGCGAGACGCCCGCCCAATCACCGTCGTGCTCCGCGCGGGCGACCGACTCGACCTCCTTCGTGAGCAGATCGCGCAGCGTCTCGTACGCGGCGCGGAGCGTGGAATCGGCACGTGGGTCGCGGGGGCGGGGCGCGTCTATCGAAAGGTCGGCGATGATCCGCCCCGGCCGCGCGGACAGGAGCACGATCCGGTCCGCGAGAACCAGTGCCTCGTCCATGCCATGCGTGACGAACACCACCGTTTTGCGCGTCATCTCCCACACCGCGAGCAGTTCGGACTGGAGCAGGGAGCGGGTCTGCGCGTCTAGCGCGCCGAACGGTTCGTCCATCAACAGCACGTCCGGGTCGGCGACCAGGGCGCGGGCGATGGCGGCGCGTTGCCGCATGCCGCCCGACAGTTCGTGCGGGAATGACCCGGCGAAGCGCGACAAGTGTACCAGTTTCAACGCCTCGTCCGCGCGCCGCTCTCGCTCCCCCTTCGCGACACTCCGCATCTGCAAGCCGAAGGCCACATTGTCGCGTACCGTGCGCCACGGGAACAACGCGGCCTCCTGGAATACCATCCCGACCCGACCGGAAACCGTAATGGTACCGGTCGTCGGCGCGTCCAGACCGGCGAGCATGGAGAGTAGCGTGGACTTGCCGCAACCCGACGGCCCGATCAGCGCGAGGAACTGGCCGTCCGGGACTACAAGAGATACATCCTCAAGCGCGACGACATCCCCGTAGCGACGACCGACGTTCGAGACGGCTATGGGCACGGCGCACCGCCCGCATCGAAAATGGGGCGTTGCGTCACGCGCCCTCCGTGCCCCAGCGGCGGGCGACGACGCGCTCCAGCGGGGCGAATAGAACCCTGTCCACCGCGACGCCGAACAGCAAAATCACGGCGATCATGCCGAGCACCATCGGCATGTCGTTTAGATCGCGCCCTGTGCTCAGCAGGTGCCCCACCCCGGCCTTCAGTGACTGCGACAGTAGTTCCGCCGCCATCAGCGAACGCCACGCGAACGCCCAGCCCTGCCGCATTCCCGACAGGAACGCGGGCAGAATGGCGGGCAACAGCACATATAGCCAGAGTCTGTGCCCGGTCGCGCCCAGCGTACGCGCGGCACGAAGTGTGAGCGGGGGCAGGGAGCGCACCCCTGAGCGTACGGCGAGCGTGACCGCGAAGAGAGCACCCATCACGACCACGAAGAACACCGCCTTCTCGTTCAGGCCGAACCAGAGAAGCGCGAGCGGGAACCAACAGATCGAGGGGAGCGATTGCAGACCGACGACCGCGCCGCCCAGCGTCTCGTCGAGCCATCGGACGCGGGCGAGCGCGAGGCCCAACACCGTGCCCAGCCCCAGTGCAATACCGTACCCCGCCGCGCCGCGCAGGGCGGAGGTGGCCACGGCGGGCAACAACGTCCCGTCTTTCGTGGCACCCGCGAGGAATAGCCACACGTCGCGGGGGGGTGGGAGGAGATAAGGAGGCCAGACTCTCCGCTCCGCCAGGAACCACCAGGCGAATAGGAGGGCGAGGTAAAAGGCGACCTGCGGCACCAAGCGACCTAATGAGAACGTGCCTGATACGCTCGGTACGGTTGTAGCGACGCGGCCGCCTGGAGAGGAAAGGCGACGCGCGGCGGGAGGATCGGCAATGGTCATAACCGCTTCAAATAATACCATATATCCAATCGGTTTTGTTGTATTTAAGTCGCGTCCGGTTTCCCGCCGCGCGTCGCCGAACATTTACGCGCCCCATGCAACCGCGGCCACACTCCGCGTGTCTACCGAGATGATAAGGAAGCCGTGTTCATTCACCTACCGTCGCGTCGGGCGGCGCGGGACGGCGAAGAGAGGACGCGGCGCGAATGGGTAACAAGATGACGGCAACGGCCTGGGCACATAATCCACTGCAAGCGGTCTTTACGAACGCGGCGAGTACCCCGTCACCGGCGGGCACGCAACAGCCCGCGCGACAACCGTTCGGCTTTTTCGGCGCGCGGGAGGATAAGCCCGTTGATTTCGCCCCGACTGGTCGCCCCGCCGATCCCGATTTCTTGCTGGTGCGGGCGCACCTCGCGGGCGACCCGAAGGCATTCGAGACGCTGTTCAAGAAATACCAGACGCCGATTTTCAGCATGGTGTGCCGGATGGTACGCGGCGAAGACGCCTACGACATCACGCAGGACGTGTTCATTAAAGCACTGCGCGCCATCCCCTCGTTTCGGGGTGATAGCAAAGTTTCCACATGGCTTTACACCATCGCGCGACATACCTGCCTGAATCACATCCGGCATAAGAATGTAATTGAGGAAGAATCGCTCCAGGAGTCGCAGGAAGATAACCCGAACTGCGAGCCGGTTGACGTCGGGATGAACGTGGGAAAACTCGCCGAGGTGCGCGAACTGCAACGGGTCGTTGACGAGGTGCTGGCGACGCTTCCGACCGAGGCACGAATGCTACTGATTCTGCGCGACTTCGAGCAGTTATCGTACGATGAGATATCCCAGGTGACGGAACTTTCTATCGTGAATGTGAAATCAAAGATACACCGGGCGCGGCTAGTCTTCAAAAAGCGGTTCCAGCCATACCTGGATTTAATAGAAGGGGGAATCGGGCAATGAGCCAGAACGGTTTCGTGTTCAAAAAGCCGCCGTCCCCGACGAGTGTTACGTTCGGTCGTGATTCTCACGGGCAGACGGGTTCGGCGGGGCGGGAGGAAAGCACGGCGGAGTGCCGGGGTGCGCGGACACTCCTCTCGGAGTTCGTCGAAGGGAGTTTAGACAGCAAGCGGCGATCCGTCGTGGCGGCACACGTCCTGGATTGTCCTGAGTGCGCGAGCGAGGCGAAGGCACTCGGGACGATGCTGGACTTTCTGCACGCGCACGTCCCCCGGCGCGAGCCGGTGCTGGACATCTGGCACGAACTCGCGCCCCAGGTAGAGGAGGCCGTCGCGGAGCAGCGTCTAGGCTTTCTTCCGCGCCTGAAACTGCGCGCGTTCCGGCTCCTGAACAACGTTGCGGTCGGCGCGATCTGGTTTACGCAAGCCGTCGCGTTCAACACCGAGCGCCGACTGCAAAAGTATCTGCTGACCGACCCGTTCCAGACGGCGGGCGAGGAAGGGTAGCGTACACGGATGACCGGTAATTCCTACGTAGCAGGCCCACGCATCGCGGCGCGGCGCACTCTATCGGCGCGGAGCGGATCCCCCGTTTCTACGGGGGATTGTCCGACGCGGGTATTGGGGGTCATAGGGCTATTGACCGCCGGGGCGACCGCCGCGCTCGCGCAGGGCACCCACGCCCCGGCGTCCGCCGGGGGGTGGTGGTCGCAAGCCGCTCTGGTAATCATCGCGCCGTGGGCGACGGTACTACTTTTAGTGGTAGGTTGCCTACTACTGTTCGTGGATCTACTCACTCCCAAGACATGGGAGTGGACCGGCACGCTCGGGGTGATCGCGGTCGGCACCGTGTTCGCGGCGCACGTGACCGAGGGGACCGGCGGCTGGGTCGGCATCGTGCTGATGCTGGCGGGCGTCGGCTTGCTTCTCCTGGAGACACACGTTTATCCGGGTCAGGGTAGCGCGGCGGTCGGCGGGCTATTGCTACTGTTCCTGGGTATGTTCTGGGCTCTCGGCGGGAGCAATCACGCGGCATTCGCGCTACCAGTGGCTTCGGTATTGACGCTCGTTGTTTTAACGGCGTTCTTCGCCTACCTCCCGAAGTCACCGCTCTGGAAGCAGATCAGCCAACAGATGCGCCAACAGTCCACGGTCGCGTTGTCGGCTAGCCAAAGCCCGATGACACTGATCGGTCGGACAGGTACCGCGCTATCCGCCCTGCGTCCCTCCGGCATCGCGGACTTCGGCGGGGCGCGCTTCGACGTGGTGACGGAAGGCGACTTTCTCCCGAACGGTGCCTCCGTCCTAGTGACACACGTCGAGGATGGGCGGGTGGTCGTAGAGTCGGCGACCGCAAACGCCACGGTGTTGGTAGCGGGCGCGTAGGGGGCGAACGATCCCGCCGTTTCCCCGGCGAGACAGGATAAAAGATAGGGGCGGCGCGTTTTGCGCCGCCCCTTCTTCTATGCTATTTGACCGTTCACGGTCAGGGTGTCGCAGGCGCGTCCGGCATTAGTACGGTGTCAATCACATGGATGACACCGTTCGACGCGTCAATGTCGGTCTTGATGACGCGGGCGTTGTTGACCATCACCGGGGCGGTAGTCTTGACGTTTAGCTGCTTACCGTTCACCGTGGTCGGCATGGAGGGGTTGCTCATGCCCATCACGTCGGCGGCTTTGATCTTGCCGGGGATGACGTGGTAGGTGAGAATGGACACCAGTTTATCCTTGTTCTCGGGCTTCAGTAGGTCGTCGAGCGCACCCGCCGGTAGCTTGGCGAACGCTTCGTTGGTCGGCGCGAGCACAGTGAAGGGGCCTGCCCCGTTGAGCGTGTCAACGAGACCGGCGGCTTTAATCGCCGCGACCAGGGTCGAGAACTGCGGGTCGGACATGGCGACATCTACCACGGTGCCAGAGGCCATAGCCGCTCCGCCCTTCTTTTTACCCCTTTTGCTCTTCTTCCCAGAGTCGTCAGACATCGGCTTGTCCATGCTAGAGCCGCCCATCATCGAGCCGGTCGTGTCAATCCCAAAAGAGGTCGCGCCTAACCCCGGAATGTCTTCGTGCAGAGCGAACGTAGACACGTTATAGCGTGCAGCGATGACGCTGAGCGGGTGTCCGACTTCCTTCACCTGCCGGGCGACATACTCGGTGTCAAGGCCGGTGCGTAGCGCGATGTTCGCGATCGCCTTGAAGTCGGCGTCGGAGAAACCCTTCGCTTTGAAGCGGGCCACTTCGCGCTTATCGGCGTTGAAAAACGCCCAGCGCGTCTTATACATATCGGTTCCGGTCGCGTCCTTGGAAACGATGACGACCTTCTTGCCATCCATCTCCTGAATTTTGACGGTCGGTGTCTTCCCCATGCCGTCTTGCGCGAACGCGGCTCCGGAAAGCGCGACCAGGGCGCAGAGCGCGGGCGCGGTAAATAGTGGTTTCATTTTTCGTTCCTCTCGGTTCTGAAATTGGTTCATCGAGCGTGATGGTGTCTCGCGGGGGCGTATCGCCTATGGATCCACGACGGGTCTGTTATACCTTTATTTCCGCGAAAATAAACGCGCCGGTTGACCTTTTTGTATAGTCCCCGCCGCGAGGGTTGCCTAGATTGTCGGCTCGCCTCCGAAGCGGGCGACGAACACAGCGACCTCGCGGTTCAGATGAGCGACGGCACCCACCAGGTCACGGTCTTCCTCGTCGGGGATGAGCGCGGCGAGGCGGGTGAGTTCTTCGCGCGTTGCCTCATGGGCCGCGAGCGCGGCCGCCTCGTCCGTAAACCGTGCTGTTTCTTGTAACCAGCCACCGTACAGGTTCGCGGTTACCGCGTAACCGCCCGCGACGGCTTCCAGCGTCAACCGGGCGTCGGCGTCTTCCGGCTCCTCGGGGTCGCCCCACTCCTCGTCGCGCGTGACATGCCCCCCTAACGGTCCTGGTTTACCGATAGTGACGCCCCCCTCGTACGGGTACCAGGTTTGCTCTTCATCCATGGCGACAGGATACCGCGTTTGGGCAATAATTCGGCGTCGCGTCCGGGGAATCGCGGTATAATCGGGTCAGTTGTAGACGGCGCGGTCTCACCATCTCAATTATCGCCGTCGCCGCTCGATAGGTCTGCTCTTAATGTGTCGCTTAAAACCGTTCTGGGTGTTTCTTTTGATGGTGTTGGGTGCTTTCACGTTGCTGCTCCCCGCGCAACAGCCTGTCCTCGCGCGTGGCCAACTTCTATTCTGTAACCGGCCCGAGAAAATTACGGCCTCGGGGACGCACGCGGACGCCATGCTCCGCGCGGGCAAGAGCTACACGATTTTCTTCCATTACAAGAACACGACCAGCCACCGCGATAATCTCGTGATCGCCCTGTCCGGCGACTCCGGCACGCCGCTGTCGTTCACCGCGCGGCGCGGCTTCGGGGATGCCCAGCGCGACCCGACGCTTGCTGGTCGCCAGGCGATGGCGCGCTACCTGTCGGCTCCCGATCTCGCCTACCGCGGGAAAAAAGGGGCCGCGCATTTCGCAGTGAGTCTGGGTAGCCGCGAAATCGGGAGCGGCCTGATGACGGTGACGGCAACGACAGATGCCCGTCTGCGCATCTACTGGCGGCATAATAAATGGTCGGTGCGGGGCGCGCGCGTCGTCGCCGTTGACTCGCCGCGCCGACAGGTCGAGGTGGCACTCACGAAAGGGCGGAGCGGGAGCTACCGCATCGGGGTGCCGGACGCCGGAATGAGCCGGTACCTAGACGGCACCTACGGCATGCTCTACTCTTTCAAAGTCGCCGCGCCGAAGGGGAGCCGGGTGCGCGTGTCGTTTTGCCCGCGCGGCGGCAAGGCAGGTATGGTGGGTTCGGTGAATGGGTCCCTGCATCAGTCGCGCATCATCGGCGCGACGAAGTGGACGGTGCTCTGCGAGACGGTCGTCGGGTCGGACGGTCTGACGCTGACGACAGCACCCTTCGGAGGCGTCTTCTACCCCGTAGAACTCGCCTTCCGAATAATCTGAGAAAGGATAGCTGATACTTCGCGCGCGAACACGGCATCATAGACTCTGGAGAACCGCTTCCCCTTATGGATAAGAATATCGAAGTCATCAAACACCTTTATCTGGTACCTAACGCGTTCCAAATCTGGGCTTGGATACTTACCCTGCTCGCCGTGCTTTTCTGCTTCAAGTCAACCCGCCGCATCGGCGGGACCTGGTTTCTGGTGGTGCTGATTTGCATGGCGTTGTTTTTCGGCGTGAACAAAGCGATGCACGACTTCGCGCCCACGGAAGTGCCTAAAGAAACGCCAAAACCGGCGGCAAACCACCGCCACTAATCGTGCGAGATGAAACAGCATGAGCATACCCGACACAACACTCCCCGACCCTCTGGAAATCATTCCCGCTTCCATACCCGTTTCGGGCACCGCGCGCGTACCAGGGTCTAAAAGCATAACCAATCGCGCTCTGGCACTCGCCGCGCTCGCCGACGGCCCGACGACGCTCACCAACGCCTTGTTCGCGGACGACACCGCCCGAATGACGGACTGTTTGCGCGATCTGGGGTTTCGCGTGGACTCGGAGCCAGGAAAAGAACAGATCACCGTCTACGGACGAGGCGGCAAGGTGGAATTCGGGAGAGCCGCCGCGCTGTTCGTCGGCAACAGCGGCACCACTGCGCGGTTCATAACACCTATCGCCGCCCTCGGTCACGGCGTTGTGATCATTGACGGCGTGGCGCGGATGCGGGAGAGACCGATGGCGGATCTGCTCGACGCACTCCAAGCACTCGGGGTGGACGCAATAAGCGTGCCCGGCAACGGCTCCCCGCCGATCCGCCTTCAGGCGACCGGTCTGAGCGGCGGTACCTGCCGGATCCGGGCGGATAAATCCAGCCAATTCCTGTCAGGGTTGCTCCTCGCCGTGCCGTGCGCGGGCGGCGCGGAGACTGTAATACAGGTCGAGGGTCCCCTACTCTCCGCGCCGTATATAGCCATCACGGTCGCCATGGCACGCTCCTTCGGCGGAGTCGTGAATGTTTCCGAGGACGGAAGGACGTTCCACGTCCCCGGAAACCAGACCTACCGATCCTCCGGCTCCTACGCGGTCGAGCCGGACGCGTCCTCCGCATCCTACTTCTGGGGCGCGGCGGCGATCACCGGGGGCACGGTGCGTGTCCCGGATATCGGTGTCAACGCGCTACAGGGCGACGCCGCATTCGTGGACGTGCTACAGGCGATGGGTTGCGCGGTGACCAGAAGCGGCGATTACACCGAAGTCACCGGCACCGGGAAACTAACGGGTGGTACTTTCGACATGAACGCCATTTCCGACACGGTGATGACGCTCGCGGTACTCGCGCCGTTCGCCGACTCCCCCACCGTGATCGAGAACGTCGCGCACATCCGTCACAAAGAGACTGACCGCATCGGCGCGACCGTGACCGAATTGCGCCGCCTCGGAGTGACCGTTGACGAGCGGGAGGACGGATTCACGGTGTACCCATGCGCCGGGATCACGCCGCGCGAGCCGGTACGAACATACGATGATCACCGGATGGCGATGGCGTTCGCGCTGATCGGGCTTCGCGTGCCGGGGGTTCGGATCGCTGACCCGTCGTGCGTCAGCAAGACGTTCCCCGGCTATTTCGCGCGGCTGGAACAGCTCGCGCACCCCGCCTGAAGGAATAATCATGCTACCGCCGTTTCTAAAAGAGCCTATGTTTGATAAGCGACTCCGTTTGTAGGAAGAAGCCCACAAGGGTGCTTTGATGGCCGGGCACCGCGCCATCATAGGCAAATCCCGGTTCGAGCGAGAGGCTGAGCAGAGCACGTTGGGTTGTATGGGTGGCATCGCGGTGCTAATCGCGATTGGCTTCCTGATCGGTTTTTACTCGCATATGTCGGCGACCTGGCACCTCGACCATGAGGGAGTTAACACAGAGGGCAAACTTGTCTCCGTCTTGATAGCGAGAGGCTTCCGCCAGGCGACCGTTACCTACTCAGTGGATGGCAAGAGGCACGGACACACCGGCGGCCACTACTACAGGAAAGAGTATCTGGGGGAAACGGTGATAGTTCGGTATTTTTCCTCCGACCCAGACCAGGCGGAGATATTCGGATCGGGGGATCACACCCTTTGGCAGATAGTGTTGGTGGCGGGGGTACTACTGCCCGGTGCTTTCGCGGTCGCGGCGGTATTCAAATACCGGAGCCTATCCGTGGACGAGATGCAACCCATACTGGTCGTGCCTGATTCGGAATTGGAAGGACCGGCATGGGCGACCATGTCTTATCAGAAGGCGAGACTCACCCGTGGTCAGAAGGGCGCACCGCCAGTATCAACTGCGGACGAACCGCCCACCCACGGCGAAGTCGCCACTTTGAAGGATCCACCAGAGGATGTCGTGCTCAATCCGCTACCATCTGACACTACGGTATGACTCCCCCGCTCCTCTCCAACTCATCCGGGGGGGGCGTATAAACCATCTATGGTACCAACGTTGCCCCCCATTCCTGCCCTGGTCGCCGCGCCCTGTACCCTCTCCGGTGATATTCGCGCCCTCGCCGTCTCCGGGCGCACGGTTTTAGTGCGTCTGCCGACCGGTTATGACACCCCGGCGAACCGGAAACGCCGCTACCCGGTCTTTTATCTGCTCGACGGGCAGAACGTCTTTGATGCCGCTACTTCGTTCGCGGGTGAGTGGGAGGCGGACGAAACGGCGGCCAAACTGGAGGCGGCAGGCAAGATCGAGCCGGTGATCCTGGTCGCCGTTTACAACGGCGGGGCGGATCGGGCGGACGAATATACCCCCTTCCATGACACTAAGTTGAAGACGGGCGGCGGGGCCGACGCCTATGGGAAGTGGATGAAGGTGACGCTGAAGCCGGAGATAGACGGCCGGTTTCGCACCAGACCCGATCCGGCGAACACCGCGCTCGGCGGTTCGTCTCTCGGGGCACTGTTCGCGCTTCACCAATCGCTCGCGGTGCCGGGCATGTGGGGCAAAGCCGCAGTACTGTCGCCGTCCGTGTGGTGGAACGACCGGGCGATCCTGCGCACCGTCACTTCCACGCCGAAGAAACTCGTCCGTCTTTGGGTAGACATCGGAACGGCCGAGGACGAGACCGGGGGCGCGCTACGCGACGCACGGATCCTACGCGACGCGCTTATCCAGAGCGGCTGGGTGCCGGGGCGCGACCTGCGTTACGTCGAGGCGACCGGCGCGGTCCACAACGAGGCCGCGTGGCGGGCGCGGTTCGGCGACGTGTTGATGTTCCTGTTTCCCGCCAGATCGGAGCGATGAGTGTCTTACCCGCTCAATCTTGTCACAGATCGGGCCCACCCCCAGCCACAGCAAGTGCTCGGAGAACGCGTGGCGGAGGAGAAGGCGAAGGCACTGGCCGATGAACCGACCTCCGTTATGGCTGCTCCCGTCGCAAGACGTCAGTCCCGCGCAAGTGTTTCGCCCGCGCTTCCGAGCGCGTCCACCACCGCGTTTCCCATGGTCACTGTCGAGACAGTCGCCTCGCCCGGCGCGGCGATGTCCGTCGTCCTCAAACCATCGTCGAGCACCCTAGAGACCGCCGATTCGATGGCAGCCGCGGCGTCTTCCGCTCCGAACGAATAACGGAGCATCATCGCGACGGACAGGATCGTGGCGAGCGGGTTCGCGATTCCCCGCCCCGCTATGTCGGGCGCGGAGCCGTGGCACGGCTCGTACAGCCCGAACGTGCCCGTAGCGGTCTTGCGCACGCCGAGCGACGCCGAAGGGAGCATCCCGAGCGAGCCGCACAGCATGGACGCCTCATCGGAGAGTATGTCTCCGAACAGGTTTTCGGTCACGATTACGTCGAACTGGCGCGGGTTTCGCACCAGTTGCATCGCGCAGTTGTCCACCAGCATGTCAGTGACTTCGACGTCCGGGTAGTCGCCCGCGACCTCATGCACGGTGGAACGCCACAGCCGCGACGTTTCCAGCACGTTCGCCTTATCAACCGAGCAGAGTTTTCTGCCGCGCCCGCGCGCCGCCTCGAACGCGATTCGCGCGATACGAACGATTTCTGGTTTGGTGTAGACGCAGGTGTCTACCGCGCGTTCGCCGTCGTTCGACTTCGGCTGCCCGAAATACAGGCCGCCGGTCAGTTCGCGCACGACCAGCACGTCCAGCCCCCCCGCGACAATGTCCGCGCGGAGTGGGGACGAGGACGCGAGCGCGGGTGTGAGAATCGCGGGGCGCAAATTAGCGAACAGTCCGAGGTGCTTGCGCAGCGGCAGGAGCGCGCCGCGTTCCGGGCGGAGTTCGGCGGGTTCGATGGCGTCGTACTTCGGGCCGCCGACCGCGCCGAGTAGCACCGCGTCCGACGCGCGGCACAGGTCGAGCGTCTCGGGCGGGAGCGGGTGTCCAGTCCGGTCGTAGGCGACGCCCCCGACGAGCGCGTCGACGAGGGTCAGGTTCAGTTCGTAGCGTTCGTCAACGGCGGCGATTATTTTTTTCGCCTCGGCGATGATTTCGGGGCCGATTCCGTCCCCGGCGAGTACAGCAATTGTTGGCATGGTTATTCGGCGTCCGCATGGCAGGAACTTCGCCACCCGCGACGAACTCTATTTCGTAGTCGCGCACGCCGATTCCTGTCTGTGCACCATCAAGGAAGCCATTTTTATGAGAAACTCTACCTGGGCGGCTCTCGCCGCTGTCGCCATCGCGGCGAGTTCGCTCGGTTGCGCGAAGGATGATCCCGCCACGAAGCAGGCCATTCAGGCCGCATACGACACGCAGAGCAAGGGCTACGCGGCGAAGAACGTGGATACGGTCGTGTCCGTTTTGTCGCCCGGTTACGAGGAAGTAAACGGTTCCGAGACCGACCTGCTACCGAAATACCGCGACACGATGACCAAACTTTTCCAGTTGGCGAAGTCCGCCGAGTTGCGGACCGCAGTGAAGGAGGCCAAGACTTCGGGGGACACCTGCACCGTGATCGTGGACCGACACATAGCGTTCGTATTAGTGGCACCGAAGACCGGGAAAGAGGAGCCGATGGCCTACACCGAAACAGACAAAGACACCTGGGTACGGGATGCCACGAAGGGCTGGCTGAAACGCCGGTCGGTCGTGGTTGGGGAAAGCAAGCAGGACAAGTAGCGGGTGTCCGGGAGGCGGGATCGGTCACCCCCCGGACGTGGCCCGTTCTACTGAGCATGTTCCTTTTCGTGGTGGTACTCGCTGATGTGGTTATACACCCGGTCCGGGAAGGTCAAGTCGCGGTAGACGTTGCCGAAATCTGGGTCGTCTGGATTCGGGATGATCGGGAATTCCTGGCGGGACTGGAAGTCGAGGATCTTCTCGCGGCGCGGCGGGCTGTAGTCGCGCTGGTTGACGTCGTGGACCAGCCGCCGCGCCGCAACCTCGTCGAAATCGGAGTCGCGGTCCAGCACCGACACCAACTCGTCCTCGGACAGGAAGTGCCGCGCGATAGTCGCGAAAACGAACCGCCCGTAATGTCCGATGTCGGTACCGGCGTCTAATGCGTCCAACAGGTGCGCCATCATCGCGTCGCGCCGAAGCGTTTCAATCGCCTCAGGGTTCTCGTGCTTTTTCGTTCGTGCCATCAGGGTAATATTCTCCAGTTAATGCAAACAGTAGTTCTCTGGTATGGTTTACCCGCTAGGGTCGCCCTTAAAACACCGTGACAAGTTCTGGAGCCGCGTCACCGGGACGCCGCGCGCGCCCTTCGCTATCCAGGAACTGTGCGTAGTCCTCGGTGAAATACTGGACGCGGATCTTTTTGTACTCCTTGGTCGAGTACAATAGCGCGTACTCGCCGACGCCCGACACGGATTTGATCTGCTCCGCCATCGCGATACAATCGGCCTCGGATTGGCCGTGCAACATCGTAAACAGCGAGTATGGCCAGTCCGGGTACGTCGGCCGCTCGTAGCAGTGCGACACCGCCTTGAAGCTAGCCATGATCTTGCCAACCGCGGGTCGGTTCTCCTCGGGCACGATCCAGACCGCCATCGCGTTGTAGGCGTATCCCGCCTCGCGGTGATGTAGCACGGCGGCGAAGCGGCGCATCTTGCCCTGGTCCAGAAACCGCGTCGCCCCGTCCAGCACTTCCGCCACGCTGGTGCCGAGGCTCTTGGCGAACGGCGCGAACGGCTCGGAGATCACGGGCAGGTCACGTTGCAACTCGCGGATCAAGTGTACGTCGGCGGGCGTCAGCGTCAAGTCGCGGGTTCGGGTGCGTTTGGGGGCGTCCTCGCCCTCGCGCTCGCTCCGATCTTTCTCGCCGGTCATGTCCATCGTGACGCCGATCTTGTGCAGTTTGATCGTCGGCAGGGGCCAGGTGTTTATCGCGCCCGCCTTCATCGCAAGAGCCGTAATTTCCTCGTGCAGATCCATCCCCGGCGGCAGGGTCAGGGTGAACCAGAGGTTGTACGGGTGGTTGCGCTTGTAGTTATGCGAAACGCCGGGGTGCCGGTTGATGACCTCCGCCGCGTGTGCCTCGTTCTCGGGCGTGGTCTTCATCGCCACGAGCGAGCCGTGGTAGCCGAGCATCCGGGAGTCGAAAATCGCGGAGATCTGCCGGATGATGCGCCCCTCTTTAAGCCGCGTGATGCGCGAGAGGATGTCGCTCTCGTTCGTCTCGAACCGCTCCGCGAGCGCGGCGAACGGCCGCTCCGTTAGTGGGAAATCGTCCTGTATCGCGTTCAGGAGGCGGCGATCCATGTCGTCGAGCTGCGTCGCGGGTTCGCCCTTCGCGTCTTCTATCGTAACTGCCATACCATCAGTATATCGCGGGGCGGCACGGGCGGGGAACGTTTTTGCCAATAGCGGTTAATACGAACCGCCGGAAGAAGAGCATGCGGCGGGCTTCCGGGAGTGCGAGACTGCCGGTAGCGTAGTAGCACCCGGCGCGTTACACCGGGGGCGAGGGGCTGACCGCCGACGTTTCCCGTTCCAACTCCGCCGTCTTCAGCACGATCATGTATTCGTAGATGCTCTGCAAAGTCGCGTAGACAAACCCCGCCCTGCCGTCGAGGAAGCCGCGTTTCAGTACGTAGAGCAGTAAGAACTTTACCAGGGGGCGTGCCGGGAGACGATAGAATAGTTCTTTCTGGTGGAACCGGCGTTCGCTGAAATCGCGGGCGAAAAAGGCGTCCCGGAAGGAGACCGGGTTCGCGCCCTGACGGGATCGGAGAACCTCTTTCGCTTCGAGCGAGGAGTAGACGTTGTGCTTGTCAACCCAGTGCGACAGCCCTTTCGAGAACGGGTGATGGTCGAACGGCTCGCGCAAATCCTTGACCAGGCCGTCCGCGCGCAACACTTCGTTCACCTCGCGTTCGTAGGCGACCCGCTCGGGGCGGACCAGCCGGATGTAGAGCGGCGACGCCTGGACATGTTTCAAGTGGCACCCCGACAGGTAATCGCGCCGTCGGATGCGACCAGCCACGAATCCAGTCTCGTCCGAAACGAAGCGGCACATTTCGCTCGCGAGCGCGGGCGGTATCCGCTCGTCGGCGTCCACGATCAGAACCCAGGGATAGCGGAACGACAAGCCGCGCAGGGCCGCGTTGCGTTGCGAGGCGTAGCCATCAAAAGTGCGCCGGGTCACGGTGGCCCCCACTTGCTCCGCGACACGCGCGGTCGCATCGGTCGAGAACGAGTCGAAGACGTGAATATCGTCGCACCACGCCACGGAGGCAAGGCATCCGGGGAGATCCATCTCCTCGTTCTTGGTCAGGATGAGAACGGAGATCATCGGGCATCTCCCGCCGAAGCGCACGCGACGCCTGTGTCGCGGATGACTCTGATCGGATTTCCCGCGACGGTCACTTGCGGGGGGACGTCTTTCGTTACAACGGACATCGCCCCGACTATGCTGCCCGCCCCCACCGTTACGCCCGGCATGATAAAAGCCCGCGCCCCGACGAACGCATCTTCGCCCACGATCACAGGGGCGGTTATGAGCGGCAATTCCCTCTGAGAAAAGTCGTGAGTGCCGGTGCAGAGGTATGCTTCCTGGGCAACAGTTGCCCGCGCGTGTATTTCGATCACGCCCTGAGAATATGCCACCGCGCCGTCGCCCAGGCACGCCCGGTCGTGCATCACAAGGTTCCACGGCATATGGATGCGTGAACGCTGGTGGACGAAAGGCGTACCGTGTAAGGTCGCCCCGAACCGCTTCAGGACGAAAAGTCGCCAGCGGTTCATCGGCTTCGGCGTCCAGGCGCAAAGCCCCTGCCATATGATGTCCCACAGCAGGAGAGAGAGGCGCATCCGGAGCGGATGTGGCGAGGCATAAGCGGATGCTTGAACGAACGTCTTTTGTGCTGACACTTTCACGGCTTCGCTTCCGCCAGCACACGGTCGAAGTCGTTCAAGTAAGCACGCGATACAGTCTCGGCGGCGAAAGTTCTTGCCGTGATGATACCTTGTGTCGCTACAGCCTGTAATGTCTCGGGAGCATCGGTTAATTCCAGGAGTCTCACGGCGAGGCGGAGTGCTCCACCCTCACCGCGATGATCAAACACGAATCCATTGACATCCGGGGTCAGGTAATCGCGGAAGCACTCCAGGTCGGATACTAGCGTGGCACACCCGCAAGCCATCGCCTCGAGCGGCGCTACCGGGGATGCCTCACCCTTGCCCGCGAGCGACGGGTAAACGAAAATACGACTATTCTCGAAGTGCATCCGTAGCAAGGATGCGTCAAAGACTGGCCCGACCCATTCGACCTTTCCGGGATCGCCGAACCCGACTCGCGACTGCTCACGTAACTTATCCATGAAAAGCCCGCCCCCGCCGCCGAATTTACTTTCCCACGGGCCGACGACGATCAGCCGCCAATCCTTCTTGTGTTCGTCCCCATTCACTAGCCGGGCGAACGCGGCGAGAAGGAGTTCGATCCCCTTCTCCGGGTGGATTCTTCCTACAAAAAGTATCCGTTTTGGGCGGTCAGCGATCGGGATGACAGCGTCGGAGAACGCGCTTCCCGGAAGGGGATTCGGTATCACATTGACTCTGGCGGCACTGTTCGGAGACTGCCCCTTGATGGCGTTCGCGATTACCTTCGACACCGTTTGTAAGCGAGCAGACTTGCTATATAATCCCATCTGCCCTTTCGGGTAACGCTGAACGTGGACATATAAGCGGCCGACTCGCCGCTGAATGTGTTGCGCGAGGACGGGTAGCCAGAACGTATTGGTTACGAGGATGTCGGCGCGCGGCAACGAGCGCAACACGCGAATCGAATACAGGAGGTCAAGTGCCTTCAACTTCGCTAAAGACGATGGCGTATCGTAGCCAGGAACACGGTGGTGGAAGACTCCGGCGTGAGTTTCCATGGTTGGGAGATCGCCGTATCCGCGCGAGATGTGAGTGACTTCATGACCGCTACGCGCAAACTCACTGCCGAGGGCGTACCAGACCTTTTCCACGGCCCCACCCATCACGGGAGGAACCGGCAGAAACGCCCCTTGTACAATAGTTATCTTCATCTTTTGGTAAATCTCTCCCTGGCAAACTCCAGCGTACCAACAGGGGGCGACCCGAAAGTCGCGCACACTATAACCGGGAGCATAGTGAGCCGCGCGGAACGGCATCCTCTGAGGTTCATCCAGCGGCCTCGCTAACTTTAGCTTTTGATATGAATGGGCGTTCAAAAACAAGATAAAATAAGTAACAAAGGTATATCAAGACTGGCAACGTAGCTATCACAAGACAGAACGACCCCATCTCATCAAGGTGAAACATATGTTTCGCGAAGAAATCTACAAAAACGCGTAAAAGCAATTGATGAACGAGATACACGCTGTAGGAAAATATCCCAAACCTGACAAGCCATGGATGTTCGAGGAGATGAATAACAATTCCGTCTTTGCCACCAGAAGTCAAGGCTATTTTAGTTAGACCGATGATCAACATCGCGGACATCATCTCGACGACACCATCCGCCGCCCAATTCGGAAGGAACGGTATTTGACCTAACTGAAAAACTGCGATCGGGTGCACGGCACACAGAGTTATCACCACTGCCATAGCGACAAGCGAAATTTGCAGCCAGGGGATGTGACTCCTGAGAATGAATGCGCGTTCATCAGGGGAAAAATTCACCCAGGATGCTGCCATGCCGAAGGCAAACCCGACGACGTAAAAAGTCGCTTGATCGTCGTAGGTATGATTTCGGAGAAAGAGGTGAGGGATAATACCGACTATAAAAGCGACCGATACTACCGCAATCATCCCAAAACGAAGGAAAACGGGTAATAGAGCGATTGCGAAAATAAAATATATTTGCCACTCCACCGCGACACTCCACATTGGTCCGTCAAGGGCGCGCGAGTAGATCGTCCAATTATGCACGAGAAACAGATGGGATAAAATATCCGTGGCATTCAGATGCCCATCCGTTTCGATTAGATGTGCGACTTTGCTAGCATAAACCAACCCGACGGCGGTGATCAACGCGGCATAATAGGCTGGTAAAATCCGACGTGCTCGGCGTTTAAAGAACTCTTTAAGCCATGGATAGCCGTAGTTTGGCCGTTTTCGCATTAAAGGGAGGAAGATACAGTAGCCAGAAAGTACGATGAACACAGGTACCGCATAGTGCCCATACGTCAACCACGCCGCGCAGTACCGGAGCCATACGGGGCAGCGTGATGTCGCTCCATAAAGCCCCGTGAAAAGCTGTACGTGATAAAGCACTACGTAGAGTGCCGCCGCGCCACGTAAGCCATCTAAATATCGTAGATGTAGACTGCTTTGTTTTGTGTTCCGCTGATTTTCGTTCAGAGAAATAGGGAGGGTCAGGCTAGGTTCTGTAGGGATGGGTTTAGTGATGGCTACTTCCTCGAACTTGTCGCGCGAATAAAGTTATGGCGGAAGATTTACCGCGCTGTGCCTGAGTGGGTGCTTTCTTCCTGTAGTAGCTTACGGCCATTAGTTAGTATATCCCCCGCCTGATCGCGGCACACGATCCTCGTACTTGACTTACGCTATCTACTTTTTGTACGCCGTGAGGACGCGGAACAGGCTATGCGCCGCGCTCTCGATCTCAAACCGTGACAGGAAACAGGTCTGGGCGGCCTCGCGCATCCGCTGGCGTTCCGCGTCCGGGAGATGTAACCAGCGCGTTAGTAGCCGAGTAATTCCTTCTCCGGTATCACTCTCGACCAAGCCCGCCCCGTCGCTTTCTATCTCCCGCCAAATATTGACCTTCGTCGTTATTAGCACTGGCGTACCGCAGGCGAGGGCTTCCGCGACGACTATACCGAAGTTCTCCTGGTGCGACGGCAGGACGAATGCCTCGGCGCAACGGAACGCGCCCCACTTCTTGTCCCCGGACAGCATCCCCGCCCAGGTGATTCGGTCGGCGACGCCCGCCTTCGCTGCTCTCGCCGAGAGTTCCGCTTTCCACCCCGTCTGGTCCGGCCCCGCCATAACGAGTCGGAGCGTAGGATATAATTTCGCCACGGCGGCGAACCCATCAATCAGCAGATCACATCCCTTTTTAGGGTGGATGCGGCTCAGAAATAGGAGGAGGCGCTTCCCGGCTAGTTCAGGGAATGCTTCTACAAACGCGGCGCGTTGCGCGGCTTCGTTCACCCCGCCGCGCGGGGGTCCGGCGGTGCCATAGTTCACCACGATTTCGTTGCACCGGTAAGGCGCGAACGATCCCCTGGCCAGGATTTTCTCCTCCTCGCAGGTAAAGCACACCCCCGCCGCGTCGCGTAACACTCGGTATTCCGCCAACGGCCAGTACAGGGACTTTTTCAGGTGCTTCAGCGGGAACGTTTTGAAGTACGGATCCAGCATCCCGTGTGTGAAAACGACGTAGGGCACGCCGCTATCCTTCAACCCGAGGTGACCTCCGAACGACGAATACATCCATATGCCGTTCAAAATGACGATGTCGTAGTCGCCAGCATTCGCTCTCAGCCAGGGGACCAAGCGACTCGTGTACCCGTACCGACCCACCATCGGGCCGAGCGGATGAACAGGGATCGGGAAATCACGCAGGAATGGTGCGTCGGGGCTGTCTAGCGACGCCACCTCGACGGCATACCCTAGTTGCTTAGCGACGGCCGATATTTGGCGTATCCCTTCGATGGGACCGCCCCCTTCCGGGTTGACGCTCGCTATAACGTGCAGATGTTTCATAGTCGGGCTACTCCACGGACGCCCTACGCGGAGCGTCCGACAAGACCGTCGAGACATGGCCGAACAGGAAGTAGATGCCGGTGGAAACTAGCACGCCTTCGATGCCCAGTATGTTCGCGGCGATGGTCTGTTCGGAAAAAGCCCACGCCATGGGTATCACCGCCGCGAGGGCAAAGAAATTGTGTCTCAACTGCAGACCAAAGCACTTCTGAACCGTTACCGATAGCCCGACGAGCAGAAGGAACGGCGTAATGATGATGCCGATCCAGCGAAAACTGGCATAAGCGTCGCAGAAGAAGCCCAGCGTTATCCCTGTCGTTTTATCCTCCTCGCTCACCAAACCTCTCGCGCTATGCGCCAGCAGATTAGACGTTTGGACGATGTGTTTGTTGGGGTTCAGAAACCCCGGCGACAACATCCCGACTACCGGCTTGATCGTCCTCCATCCGTACTCTTGCTTATCTTGCGAAGAGGAAACAACCGCGTCCACCGAACTCATCACGTGATAGCGCCCCATGGTGCTTTCGACGGTGTCGAAATATCGTTCGATACGACGTTGCGCACTGGATTCGTAATGGTGCGTATTTGTTCTTTCCGCATACTTCCGAGGGTCCTGCACGACATCAATAAGTAGGTCCCGGGCGCGGGAGGTGTTCTTGCCGACGTCGCTGGTTCGCGTGAAGTTACGCGCATAAAGAGCGTAGGGGAACAAGTATACATTGGCGACGAAACCTAGCAGCGCGAAGCAGATCAGATGCTTTATGCGGAGTTTGTAGCCATACGCCAGACAAGTGACGGAATAGGTGATTAGGCACATGAACATAGAACTGCGCCCGGCACTAACTACCGCGAAGGCGAAGATCGTGAAAAGTGATAGCCCGTTCACCCACGACAGACTACGTCGCCCCTTGCTCTCGCAAATCGTATAAACGGTGGATGCGGCGACCGCCATTGAGGGGATTATTTCGGCGGATCTAACCGGGCCGATGATGCCGCCCGTCTGATGGCTGAATGCCATTATGATTAGAAACCGCGCGAAAGTGGCAAACGTAGAGAGTAGCGCGAATGTCAGCAACCAGCGTTGCTCGAACCGGGGGACGAGTGCCGACGGCTTCTCCATAATATGAACCGCGCGGAGGAAGTATGCCCCCGCGAGGAGACTCGCCATCCCCACGCAATAGACGCACAACGTTTGTACCGGCTCGTAAAGGGGGGTGTCGGCGCGCTCGTTGTAGATGACCTTCGCTACCTGCGAGATGAGGACGTGCTGGCACGCCAAATTCAGCACGCAAACCCCGATCACGGTGTGAAAGCCACCGACGGCATGGAACGTCATCCCCGTCAGAAGGGCGAAACAGCCCACCAGCAAGGCGTAAACGATGTCACTGCCGGTGACCATCAGCCCCATCGCCAGCGCGATAGACCCGAGCAGCCAGTAGAGCAACGGGTTGTTTGTCAGCGCGGAAACCGCCGGCGAAGCGTTCCGCGCGTAAGGCAGAGTTTTCGTCATACGCTCACCCTCTCTTCTTTGTCAGCGGTCATACGCCCGACATCTCCCGGTAGAGTTTTCGGTAGTCCTCGATCATACGTTCCGCCGGGAAACGCTCGGCGACGTTCCGATAACCGTCCCGTTGACATTGCGCCATCCTATCCGGCTTGGAGAGTGCGTCGGCGACGATCCGCGCCGCGCCCTCGGGGTCGCTCGGGTCGAGATAGATAGCCGCGCTCCCGCCGACCTCGGTCATCGGGGCCGCGTTCGTCGTGAACACCGGACAGCCGCAGGCTTGCGCCTCAATGATCGGTAGCCCGAAACCCTCCATCAGGGAGGGGAATAGGAGGCCGACGGCGCGCGAGTACAGGGCGTTTATCTGCGTGTCGCTCGCCCCGGTCAGTTCTATGACGCTTCCTCCCAATCCTTGCTCGCTTACTAACACGCGCATAGCCTCCGTCATCGGCCTACCGGCAAGAACCAGGGGCGGACAGGGCGATAACCGGGCGCGGAGCGACCCATAGATAGACAACACTCCTATCCGGTTCTTATAAGCCTGATTACCTCCGACATGTAGCAAGAAAGGTTCGCTATCGGGCACCCCGGAGCCGCGTAATAGCTCCTCGGACTCGGCGGCTCCTAGCCGGGCGTAGGGTCTGCACATTCCGATGAGCACGCGCGATACCATCGGCACCACCGAGTAGCACCCCGGAATTGTTAGCAGTCGCAGAAGATCGTTCCGGGTGGCATCAGTGTCGCAAGCGATGTTCGTCGCCTGCGTGATCCCGCGCCAGATCAACTTCTGATACGCCCTTCCCGTTTTAGATACCTGCCACATCCCGCCCTCGCCCCGCGCCGCGCGGATGGCGAACAGGTCGTGGCAGGTCAAAAGTACCGGACAGATGCCTTTCGCCTGTGACGCGTAGATGCCGTTACCCTGATCACAAATATGTAGCACATCGGCGCGGCGCGCCCGCTCGCGGAGTTGCTTCGGGAACAGCACATACTTGTCCACGTAGGCGAGCCATTTCCCGACCCCAACGGCGTGGTGCTTGACGTTCCGCGACACGATCGGGCGGGGGGCGATCATTTCGACTCGCGTCTCGTGATCCGGCATCCCGGCGAGAAGCGCGGACGCAAACCCTCCCATACTGTGTTGCGCGTCGGGGCCGAAGTTGCCGACCATCACCACCTTCAGTGCCGATTTCATGGCTCCACCGCCGCGCCGCGCCCCGTGACCGAGCGCAACGCGGATGTCAGCCCCGCTACATCCGCGCGGAAGTCATAGCCGTTGATGATTTCCAGGCTCGCCGCGCCCATCTTGTCGCGGAGCGTCGCATCCGAAGTCACCCGCCGCAAGCGGTCGGCAAGGCACGCTATGTCGCCCACCGGCGTCACGAACCCATTCACCCCGTCACGGACGAGATCAGGTGCCGCGCCGACACCCTCGCTGACGATGACCGGCTTGCCCGCGTTCATAACCTCGTTCACGATCAGTCCCCACGGCTCGCGCTCGGACACGAGGGCGAACACGTCACACAGATCAAACAGTGCCGGGAGTTCGGACTGGTTCTTGAACCCGAGAAACTTTATCGAAGACCAGCCGGTCGCGGCCGCGCGGGTCTCCATCCCGGCTCTTTCCACCCCATCGCCCACGAAAAGTAGGTAAGGCTCCGGTTCGACTCGCCCGTCCTCGGATAGACGGGTATATGCCTCCAGCAAGTCATTCGCACGCTTACGGGATTCAAACTTTGAAACATAGAGGATCACCGGACGGTGTGCCGTTAAACCGAGTTCCGCGCGCAAGGTCTCGCGGTTCGGCTTCGCGAGGGCGACCTTGCGCTGGAAAAAATCGTTATCCACCGCATACGGCACGGAATATATTTTGTCATCCGGCACCCCATAATGGCTATAATACGCGCGGTTATGCAGGCCGACAGCGAGAAGGCCGGACGCCCAGGAGAAGATCGTTCGGAGCGACTTTTCCTTGATGACACGCGTCGCGGGACGGCGTAATGCACTCACTATTTGTGCGTCGCACCGCAACAGCACCGGAATCTTTAACAATCGCGCCGCCAGGATGGCCTGTAGTGTGGTGACCTGTGCCCAGCCGTGGCACCAAACCGCGTCGAAGTGCCCCCTTCGCAACCGTGAGAACACACCGTGGCAGAACGGGCTGAGAGACGACACCTCGCCACGCCTCCCCCACACCGGAAGGAATTCGTGCTTGTAGCCCTCCAGTAAGGGGACGTCCCACTTCACCGTGATCCCGCCGAACCCCTCGTCTCTGTATCCGCGTATCGAGAAGTCGCTGATGAAAAAGACCTCGACATCAATATCCGAATGATCTGCGATATATCTAAGCATAGGGGCCTGATATTGGATGGGATGGGAAACGAAGTAAGCGACCCGATAGCGGTTCGTGATCATATTAGTAGTGTCCTAACCCCCTTCGGAACTGGAACTAAGGCGTCTAGTATCCGTCGTCCCAGGGCCTCGTTCGTATTGGCATTCTGAAGCGCGCGGATCCGACCGTTGTGGGCTATCGCGGCGCGCTTCTCGTCGTTAGCTAGCAGTTCCCGGCAGATCGCCGCACATTCGGTTACGTCGGACCAGAACACGGCTTCTTTACCGTCCACATACAGCCCGAGGTGCTCGTCCGTCCGCTCGGCGCATAGTAAACCACCCATGTACGGTATCTCCATACTGCGCGTCGTGTGCGAATCACGGTTTCCCTTGGATAGGAAACCGAGCGAGATCTTGGCGCATTGGATGGCTTTCGAGTAATCACAGCCGTCCGCATCATCCAGAGCAGGCCCGCGCCACGAGTCCCTCAAATCCAACCACTCCGGACATTTTTGCCAGCTACTCCCTTGTATGGTGATTGGCACGCCGAGTGCTCTCAACTCCCGCAAGAAGGCACCGCGCTGGCCCATCCACGTTCCTAGAAACAGTACATCGCTATCGAACCGCGCCCGGTCTTCGGTAGAAATCGGGCGGGGGGCGTGTGCGATTTCGTCGGCACAGCGGTACACATGAAGAACCCGCTTCGCACCCAGTCCCTTCGCCTCGGACAGGTTTGGCGTTCGGACGACTACCACGAGATCATATTCAGAGACCGCGCTCCGGAACAACAACCAGGAGAGCCGGTCACGCCAGCCGAATGGGTCGTCATGGTTGAACAGTGCCACCGGTCCGAACCGCGACCGCAGATCCCGGACGAGAGCCGGGCTGACATACCGCCCGCCATCAACGAGCACGCAATCGAATTTCAGTGAAGTCGGTACCGCCGCGATAACCGATTTGCGTACTCGTTCGGCGATCATCAGCCCCCCCGTCTCCCAGTGGATTTTAGAAAGCACGCCCTCCCCCGGAACGAACTGTTCGGGAGGGCAGATGACCACGCCATGCCCTAATCGTCGGAGGGCCTGGACCCGCTGTTTAGTCGTACCTTTATCAACACCGAGATACAAAATATTCATAAAGTTCACTACAGCCAATCACAAAACGCGCAGACCCGCGCCGCCCACTCTTCATCCGTGGGGAATTCGGGCGGTGCCACACCCTCTAACGCTCCGGCAAGGACGTGCCCGACCATCTCCTCGATACCGACGGTCAGGGAACTCGTATCGCTTCCGTAAATCATCCCCACCCACGGGGAATTCCGCAAGATCTCGCTCACACCACTCTCCTGATGCATCACCACGGGTACGCGCCGCGCCAATGCTTCGAGTGCCGGTAGACCGTAACCTTGATTGGCGGGCATTAAAAACATCCCCGCTTGCGCATATATTTCGTCCAACCGGTCGTCCGATACCAGACCATGAAATGTAGTAAAAGCACGTATGCCAAGCGAGTCGCAAAGGCGTTCCAATTTTCCCGCGAGACTTCCATGCCCGACTATATCTAGATGCCATGGCACTAAATCCGACAAACGAGCCTTGTTGCCTCCTGTGTGTTCCAAGCGAGCAAGTGATTCCATAATCCACTCCAAACGCTTGTTGCCTTCGAGCCGACACACGGACAGGAAACGGAAGACCCCGCGGAAGTGGCGGCGGTCACGCGTCTCCGTCGGGAGTCTGATTCCGGGATAAATGACTTGTGGTTTCCGGCCGTACAACGTTTGCATTTCGCGAGCCTGCGTTTCGCTGATAATGGACAAATTGTTAGCATGGTTGAGTCCGGCGCGACCGAAGAACCGATTCAACATATTTCGGGCGAAGCGGCGAGGTCCGCCGCGCGATTTTGCCGAGGTGATTCCCATCTTACTCGGCGCGTCGAGGACCATGACCGAGTAAGGTACGGAACGATTTCTTTGCCCCCCCAGAGTCGCCGAAAGATGCGTCGCGGCTTGGATACCGACCAATATCGGCGGAGGTGATCCCGCCCTGGCCTGCTCACTGACGAGCCGCCTTAGCCCGTTCGGTCTGGGCAGAAAAGAGCCTTCCGGTTTGACAGTCTGTACCGTGAGGGGCCAGTCGGCGTGATCTTGTAGATTAATCCCTTGCGTGTACGTAGCGATCCGGTGGGGAATGCCCCTCTCATGCAGGAATCGAGAGAGGGCCAGGTAGACGCGCTCGCCGCCGCCGAAGGCGACGAGATGCGGGACAAAAAGTACGCGATCTTTATTATTAATCATTTAGTGTGCCGATCATGTGCCGGGTTGCGTAGCACTCACGCCCGAACCTGAGAAAGGTATTCTTCGCGTCGAGCGCATTGACGGTAGTTCCACTAGCCGATACATGATGTAACTGATCACGAACACGGCGGGGATTCCAAAGACCAGCATGAAGAGGAACCCGGTCGCGGGAGTTTGTGCTGGCATCAACACCCCGATCACATACGTTTGTAGGGAATATATGACGAGTGCATGGATCAGGTAGATGCTGTAAGAAAAGCCGCCGACAAACACAAGGGGCTTCCAACTGAGTGCTGTCTTAGCTACAGGTGACGTCGAAACTAAAACGAGAAGTGCTACTACTATGTATCCGACAAAGTGGTCCGTTATGGCGGGCGGCAAAACATGACCTTTCACAATTATATACGGCGAATAAGCGACAACGAGAATCGCCGTTGCCAACGAAACTGTGACATGCTTAACAAAGCTACGGCTACTTAAGAGCGCGCTATTGGACGAAACATGAGCACTTAACATGCCTACAGTGAACAAGCCTAGGTACTGGGGCATGATCCCCGTGATCATATAAGGGTGTCCCATCACCGAGTGGTTCTTGACCCATATTAAGCTAAGGAGGCCACTCAGTATTAAGGACGTGACAATAGAAATCACCGTGGTTGCCAGCGCCCCGAATCGCCTCCACAAAAAGATTAGCACGGGGAATGCGAAGTAGATGCGCCACTCGACTGCCACAGACCAGAAAGGCGGTGCCGCCTGGTAGATGAACGCGCTGGAGATATCGTGAACCAGCAACAGGTGGGCGAGTACACCCGGAGCACTCGTCGCGCTCAAACGTTTCGCTATATCCGGCGGGGCAAGGTTCGCGTTTAGTAGGAAGCAAAATATCAGAGTTGTGGCGAAGGCGAAATAGTACGGCGGCAGAATCCTTCCCGCTCGCCTCAACAAGAACGACTTGACCCCACCGCGCAGAGCAAGATCATTCCGGAGCACGGGGAGCATCAGACAATGTCCTGATAGCACTATGAACGCGTTGACTGCCCAGTGTCCTTGGCCGAGCCAGCCCCATAAGCGGACGTAGTGATCCATCCCGGTGGCCATACCCATATGGAAGACAACCACGTACATCGCCGCTAAACCGCGTATAGAGTCGAGGTAAATTAAATGGTTAGTTCGCTGACCACTAGGAGGTTCCGGGGCATCGTTCATATTAATCGCTGGCCCCGTGTTATTGGCCATCTCTCACAACTGTCCGCACCCTGAGAACAGCACAGGCAAAGACCGGCTACTGTATGTGGCACCAAATCCGACATGTAGTTTGTCATGACGACCCCGCGTGTGATTTCGACTTACTCAGACAGGCCTCGTGTATGACGGACACCATATTACTGCCGTAACCATCCCAACCGCCGATTCGTCTGGCACCATCAATCGCCGCGGCCCGCATATTTTGCTGGAGTTCGCGGTCCCCGGCGAGATGGGTGAGACGATCAGAGATGGAAAGGCTATCTCGGATCGGAACTATAAACCCCTCCACTCCGTCCTGAAAAAGGTCCTCCCCACCGGAATGAGCAGAAGAAATAACAGGGCAACCGCAGGCCAAAGCCTCGCCTTGAACGAGTGCCAGTCCCTCCTCCAGGCTGGGAAGGACTAGAGCGTGGCTCGAGCTCATGAGACGTTTGAGATTGCTGTGCGGAATCACCCCGAGAAACTCGACATGATCGAGCGTCGGCCTGAAATCCTTCAAGTAGCGTTCTATCTCCGGGCTGACGTGTCCGGCGACTCGGAGTCGCTTACTCGGGTGCTTAAAGTGGCCGAAGGCTTCCAGCAAGTAAGGGAACCCTTTTCGGAAAGAAACACCACCCACGAAGAGGACATCGAAAGTGTTCGCGTCAGGCTCCTCAATCGGTCCGAACCGGGAAAGGTCAACCCCGTAGGGTACCTTGCGTAACTTCTGTCGCGGAACACCATGTTCCAGGAAACTCCGTTTGGTAAACTCCGAGGGGATGACGATGCAATCGGCCAACTCATACTCCTCTTCCTCGCGCGCCATCACCCGTTCGTCATCCTGGCGGTACGACTGTTTCCATCGCGCGAACTCTTCGGCGATGAGCCTGTTCTGATAACGAATGTGGGACGAGCCCCGGTCACAGATGTAGATGCCTCCGCGGGATTTGATTTTCCTACCGGATTCGAGGCCGGAGCCGGAGAGTCCGATAATCACCTCCGTGGTGTCTAGCATCTCGCCGGCTGCCGTCGTTGCCAGAAACTTCGCCGCCTCCCAGTTGACCCCGCGCGCGAAGTCCCCCCCCCGCAAGCTCGTCCCCTGTATCAGATGCCACAGCAAAAAAAGATATGGCACCGGACGGATGCGCTCCGGCGGTATCCCCTGATCCATCAATTTCTGAATCGGATAGAAGGTGAAGACACGCTCGAGCATCTCGCGGCGCAACAACTGGCGTGCCAGATGGAAGTGATGAAACTTCCCCGGCACGATCAGCGATACTTTTCTTGGTAGGTCCGACATAGTGTTCATGTTTTTTCACGCACGGCGGCTGTCACGGGCGGGAGCGGTCTAGCGTCAAAGCCTGTATCCACCCCGCCGAGCTGTCACGAATATCAGACCGTGCCCTGCGAACCATCGTCGGGCAGGTGTCGCCCAGCCATCGCAGGGAGAAACTCAGAACGAGTGCCGACATGACCGACTCGAACACTAGCCCGCCGATGGCGAAACCGACGATACCCACATGGCCCGCGAGCAGATACATAACTAGTAGGGATAGGAGCGCGGTGATAATCCCGCCGCCGTTGAGGAGCCAGGGGCGGCCCATGGCGCGGTGAACCACGCCACTCGTAGTCAATAAGGAGCTAACAAGGACGCTCAAGCCGAGTAGCGGCCAGATCACGGGGGGAACCGTCAGAACGCCATTCGTCCATAGGCGGTAGACGACCGGGCCGCAAAGGCTCAACGGTATCAAAGCACACCCGGCAAGAGCCACGCTCAGGCATACCGCCAATCCGTGCAACTTCCGGGCCAGGGCATAGTTCCCGCTCCCGATGGCGAGTTGTATTTCCGGATAAATAGTCGCGACGAGCATCTCATAGAATTGGTTCACGGAACGGCACAAAGCGCGTAGCGTACTCCAGGTCGCGACGCCGACCGCGCCTAGGGTGATCTGCGCCAGCCAGAGCGACCCCTGAAAAAGGATGGCTTGCCACAGGGGGGCGGCCTGAAACCCTATCCCCGTGACCAGAAGACGCCCCGCTAAATCTTTATAAAACCGGAACCCGTTCTTGTAAAGGTAAGGGCATAGCCTGACGGTCGGAACTATAAAGAACAGCGTCGCCAGGACGTTGATCAGGGTATCGGCGGTGACGATCACGAGCGGCGACTGTCGCCACAACAGGGTGAAAAACGTCGCCGCGAGGCGGACCGCTTGCACGGAGTTGGATATTTGGAACGCCACCGACATTTTTTTGCACCCGATGTACACCCCATTCATCACCTCGTTCGCCTGGTCGGACGCTAAACTGACCAACAGAAGAATGAGGATCAGTCGGGAGTGGCCAATACCTGACAGAGGGACGAAGGCGCCGGGGAACAGTTTTATGAGGGCGAAACCGCCGAGGATGATGACACTCCCTACCATGAGCGAGATGGCAAGCCCCGTCGTGTAGATGCGCCCGGCCTCCTCCCGCTTACCGCCCGCGATCGCGAGCGACACGGAAATACCCGCCGCCGTGCCCATCCCGAGATTGGACATATTTAACATCGTCGGAATCGCCGACAGGAGGATGTACTGGCCGTACACCTCGACGCCCCAGACGTGCAAGAAGAGCGGCACGAGAAACAATTGCCGGGCGACGACGAGTAGTTTACCGATGGCAGAACCGGATAGGTTAGCCAGCAAGCGTTTCGTCACGGTGTCTGTAGTCATTGTGTCAGCGTCTCGTTGAGTGTCAGGGTGTCGAACCGGCCGAACCTGCGGATCGGCATCACGGGCTAACGAAGAAGAAACAACAGCGGACTCGCTAGTCCCAAGAAGTCTCGCGTAGTCAGTCGGCTGTCCCCACCCTTACCCGGTAGAAACAGCACATCCCCCGGCTCAACCGCTACGTTCCTGGCCATATCTCCCCTCCGCATCACGTCCCACAGATTGACCTCGATCACGGCCGGCTTGCCCCCCGTCGGCGACGGGCGCAGTAGCACCGCCTTCCTCAGATCCGCGTCCCGCTCCTGCCCCCCGGCGAGCGACAGCGCGGACAGGTAGTCGAGCTTCCGGTCTTCCGGGTACGCCACCGCGCCGGGCCTCGCCACCGCGCCGAACACCGCGAACGTCAGCCGGTTCGTCGGCACGATAAGGGTGTCGCCCGGCTGGAGGACCACGGTGCCGACCGGGTTGCCGCCCCGCATCAGGCTTTGCAGGTTGAGCGGGATAGTGTCCGCGCCGCGCAGGACCGCCGCCCGCGTCAGTGCCGCCGCCGCTGTCGGCCCGCCCGCCGCCGCGAGTGTCGCCGCCACCGACCCGTCGCTCGGGATCGGGAACGTGCCGGGGCGCACGACCTCGCCCAGCACCTGCACCTGCGTCTTCGCCTGGTCTATCTCGCGCACGATCAGGATGTCGCCCTTCGCCACCAGCACGTTGTCGGCGGGGGCGGCGAGCGTGATCAGGCGTAGCAGATTGACAGGGGTCGCCGCGCCGACGCGCCGCGCGAGTACCGCGCTCGCCCATTCCGGGCGCGCGGAGAGCAAGCCTCCGGTTTGCGCGAGCAGGTCGAGTAACCGCCAGCCGGGGCCGATGGCGAACTTGCCCGGTGTTTTTACCGCGCCGAGAACACTCGCGTCCCGCTCCGCGCGGTGCGATACGGAGACGACGATCTCGGGCGCGGCAAGCTGTCGGGAAACCTTCGCCGTGAGTCGGCGGCGCACCTGGGCGGTGGTAAGCCCCGCCGCCACGATCTCGCCCGCATACGGGTAGGTGATCGTGCCGTCCGGCAGGACCGTCACGCTCCGGGTCATCTCCGGCTCGCCCGCCACGCTGATGTCGAGCACGTCGTCCGCCTGGATCACGTACGCCGGTGCCGACGCGACGGTGGCGGGCGGCGCGGCGGCTACCGGGAAAGTGCCCGACATGGCAAAGGCCAAACCCGCGATGTAGAACCGTGTTTTCATGACGTCTCCTCTTCGCCTATCGGTGACTGTCCCGCGCCGTTGCTCACCAGTGACCGTGGCTTCTCGCCCCCGCTTTTGATGTCGCTGTGCGAGTATTCATAGTGGTAGTAGTTGTAGTAGCCCCGATCCCTGGGGTCAATCTTGTTCAAGACGGTGCCGATCACTTTGGCGCGGGCGCGTGACAGCAACTGGAGTGCCTGTTGCCCACTACCTTTTTTCGTCTCCGCGTGCGACGCGACGAACAGCACGCCGTCTACTCGCGACGATAACAGAACGGAGTCGGAGACGGCGAGCACGGGCGGCGAATCTACCAGAATGATGTCGGCGGTTCCGCGCATCGCGTCTATTAAACGTGCCATCGCCTCCGATCCTAACAGTTCGGCGGGGTTCGGCGCCTGCGACCCGGCGGTGACGAGGGAAATGTTCGCGAAGTCGGTGTCGGTGAGCACGTCGGACAGGCTGTGCGTCCCGATTAGCACGTCGGTCAGCCCCGGCGTTTGTTCCAGGCCGAACAGCTTGTGCTGGGTCGGCCGGCGCAGGTCGGCGTCCAGCACTACCACGCGCCTCCCTTCCATCGCCATCGCTATCGCGAGATTCGCCGCGATATGGGACTTGCCTTCGCCCGGACTTGTCGAGGTGATAAGCAGGGTGCGGATCGGGTTGTCCACCGCCGCGAAGCCGATGTTGGTGCGCAGACCGCGGTACGCTTCCGTGAACGGCGAGAACGCCCTGGTGCTTTTGAGCAGACGCAATCCCTCCTCCGGCACGAGGGGCAGGAGTCCGAGCGTCGGCAGATGAAACACGCGCTCTGCCTCGTCCTGCGAGTTGATCCGGTCATCAAGGTACTCCTGAACCAGCGCGAAGACGAGACCCAACACGAGGCCCGCGACTGCGGCGAAGATGATATTGAGTGCCTTCTGCGGGCGAATCGGGGCTTCCGGTACCGCCGCGTACTCCATCACGCGAGCATCCACGCGTTGCACCTGGTCGCGTAGCCGCAGGTCCTCCCGTTTTGCCGAAAGCAACGTGTAGTTCGATTTGGCGATTTCGAGTTGCCGTTGCAAGCGCGCCATCTGTTGCTTCCACGCGGGGAACCGTTCGAGCTGCGTACGTGCGGCGGCGAGTTGTTCGGCGGTCTTCGCGGCTTCGGCGGCGGCACCGGTCGCGGTTTCTTGTAAAAGCGCGCGCCGCTCCCGGATCGCATCATAGACCGGGTTCTTACGCGCGTTTCGCGCCCGAGTCGCGCCGCGCAGGTGCCGGAGGTACGCCCGTTGCGCCGCGATCTGCGCGTCGAGGGCGACAACCTGCTTGTTGACCGGCGTGTACCGTTTGACCAGCCCGGCGCGTTGCGCCTCGATCCCGGCGAGCAGGGATTGCGCGGACTGCACCGCTGGGTCGGAATCCGCCGACACGACCGCCGATTCGACCGGCGATTCGGCGGCGAGTTCGCTGTTCGCCGCGGCAAGCCGCGAGTTCGTCGCCGCGAGACTGGTTTGCAGGGCATCGTACCCGTCGGTGAGTCTCTGAACCTGCGCTATCTGCGCTTCGCGGTTTTTGTCGAGTTCGATCACCTTATGGCTCTGCTCGAACTGGCGCAGGCTCCGCTCGGTGTCCTCTAAATCCTTCTGTGCCCTGGCGGCACCCTCCTCGGTGAAGTGAAGCGCGCGGCGTATTTCGCGCCCGTTGATCTCCGAAGTCTGATCTATATAGGTGTTAAGCAGGGTGTTTGCGACCAGTGCCGCCCGCTTCGCGTTCAGCGTCTCGGCGTCCACCTGGATGATGTCGGTGTCCTCAATGGCCTTCACGTTCAGCGTCGGCAGTTCGCGGCGGCGCACCGCGAGTTTTTTGGCCACGGCTTGCAACAGATCCGCGCTTTTCAAAAGGCGCACCTGGGTCTCAATCTTGTAGCTCGGCGCGGCACTGAACAGGTCGGACAGCGGGTTAGACGCGTCTACCTGGTTGAGTCGTAGATCGGGTGCCTTCACCAATAGGTAGGCGGAGGCGCGGTAAATGGGGGCGGTCAGTAGAGTCGCCACGATGCCCACCATAGTGATCGTCGTGAACGTATAGCCGATCATGAGACGGCGGCGCCGGACGATGTCTATATATTCGGCGAGCGTCACGTTGCGTTCGGCTTCCGCCGCCGGTCGTTGTAGTCCCAAATCATCCATAGTTTAAGTGTGTTATCTCCGAATAGGTACGGCGGGCGCCACGTCTCGCTGATGCCGCGCCGCCCGAACCGTCTGTAAAACCCGCTTGTACCGTTCGGCGACCACGGCGGTCGAGAACCGATTCACGAGCGCGGCCCGCGCCCGCGCGCCCATCGCCCTGGTCTCCTCGCGCTCGTCCCGTAGCCGACGAACCGCCACCGCGATGCCCTCCGCATCTCCCGGATCCGCCTGTATGCCGCACCGCTCTTCGGCGACAACCCGCGCGACCTCGGAGGCGGGGGCGGTCAGCGCGAGCACCGCGCGCCCTGACGCCAAGATGCTGTAAAACTTGCTCGGTACGCACAACCCCTCCATGCCCGGCTCCAGCGTCACCACGGAAGCGTCGGCGACGCTCAACAGCCGCGGATAATCGTCCTTCGGCACGAACGGCATCAATTTCACGTTGCTCAACTTCTCGGCAGAGACACGCCGCGCGATATGTTCGCGTTGCGCGCCGTCCCCGACGAGTAGTAGCACCACGCTCGGATCCCCCCGGAGTACACGCGCGGCATCTAAAAGCGCGTCGAAGTTATGGTAGCGTCCGAAATTACCGCTATAGCAGACCACGAAATCCCCCCGGCCCAGTCCGATAAGGTCGCGATATGCCGGGTCGTCCGGCGCGTCGCGGATCGCGTCCGGGTCGGCACCAACGGCTATGACCTCGGAGCGTCCCGGCATTAGTCCGTAACGCGCGCCCAGATACTCCTCCATGCAACGCCCCAGCACGACGACCCGGGCCGCGCCGTGTAACCAGGCCCGTTGCGCGGCGTGTAGAGTGCGCGCCGCGATACTATCGCCTTTCAAGACGCCCAGTATGACCGCGCGATCCGGGTCGAGATCATACACGACGTAAACATAAGGCACGCCGGTCATATAGCGGAAGAAATGCACGCAGAACGCGAGGGTAGGTGGCGCGGTCCCGGCAAGCACCACGTCGAAGGGCTGTTTCCGGTGTTCCGTGATCAGCCGCCCGAGCGCGGCGAGACCGAACCATAGATTGACCGCGAGCCGAAAAACCGTATTCTTACCCCGCGCCGACGGGGTCCGGAGCCGCTTAATCCGTATCCCCTCCCACTCCTCATCCGCGGCATAGTCCGCCGTGCCGGAGCGGTAGCCGTTCCGGCTCGTGATGACCGTGATCTCCATATCCCCGGAGCGGCACAGGGTCGAGGCGAGTTGCGTCAAAACCGCCCCCGTCCCCCCCGCTTCGTCGGGGTAGAAGAACTCGTTCACCACGCACAGACGTAGCGGCTCGCATGGGGAGATGGCGCCATGTGCCCTGTTCACGCGAATTTCTGGGGTATTATAGCCGCGACCTCCGTCCGCGACCGAACGGCTAGATCCAGTGGGCGTTCCCAGGCGACGGTGTCCGCGGAGGCATACACGGAGCGTATGCCCTCCTCCAGGCCGATGCCCGCGACCCAGCCCATGCCCCGCATCCGCGAAACATCGAGCACCTTGCGCATCGTGCCGTCGGGCTTGGTGGCGTCGAAAACGAAGTCCCCGGCAAACCCGACGACGCCCGCTATCGTCTCCGCCAGTTCGCGGATGCTGACATCGGTGCCGACCCCGATGTTGACGATCTCCGGCTCATTGTAGCGATCCATCAGGAAGAGGCAGGCCGATGCTAGGTCGTCGACGTGCAGGAACTCGCGGCGCGGTGCCCCGGTCCCCCAGATCGTCACCTCGCGGTCGCCCCCAACCTTGGCCTCGTGGATCTTGCGCAACAGCGCGGGCAGGACATGCGAGGTGCGCGGATCGAAGTTATCGTTAGG
>JAYUUO010000281.1:0-22915 GCA_043754515.1 Armatimonadota bacterium | reverse complement strand
TGCCCCTCGCTCCGCTCCAGAAGGGTCTTGACGTGCTTCTCGACAACTGCTCGTAAGGCATCTTCAGTCACACCACAGTATCCCAGCTCAGTGAGATACACCCCCCCTGAAGGGGCGACTTGACACTGGCTTGCCGAACCCTCATACTTGGGAGCGGTCAGCCAAGATGGGCTGGCGTGGGACAGCCAGCGTCAAGAAGCTTTTCTTTGGTCTGGAGTGTAACACCAATCTTGCTCACCCGTTCCACAATCTGATTTTTTCGACATGGAAGCAGCGGCCACAGGGCCCTGGTTCCAGCTTCGTCTTGTTGTTTCCGGCCATGATGGGCGCGGGAGCTGCACCGGACGCTGCTTTGGCCGCGAACGGCAACCGTATGGGGTTGCCCGAGCAAACGAGACAGGAGAGGTGTGCATGAACTCACGTATTGAGCGTTTCGGCGAGATTGCCGAAGTCATTCCGCTTCCCGATCTGACCGAGATTCAGGTCACGTCCTTCAACACCTTTCTGCAGGAAGGCCGCGCCATCGACAAGCGCGACAACGCCGGCCTGGAAAGTGCGTTCCGCGAGATCTTTCCGATCGACGAGACCGAGAAGGGCCGCAGCACGGGTCTGGTGCTCGACTATCTGGAATACCGTCTGGGCGAGCCGGAATACACCCCGGAAGAGTGCCGCGAGAAGGACCTGACCTACGACGCGCCGCTCTACGCCAAGCTGCAACTGATTCACAAAGACAGCGGCCTGATCAAGGAAGACCAAGTGTTCCTGGGCGACCTGCCGCTCATGACCCGCGATGGCTCGTTCGTCATCAACGGCGCGGACCGCGTGGTCATCTCGCAGATCCACCGCTCGCCCGGCGTGTACTTCACCGCCAGCTACAAGGGCGTGCGCAAGATGTACACCGCCGCCATCATCCCGATGCCCAAGCGCGGTCCCTGGATTGAGCTGGAGCTGAACGCGGGCGTGCTGGAGATGAAGGTCAACAAGCGCAAGTTCCCGGTGAGCATGCTGCTGCGCGTTCTCGGTTACGACGACGCCAGCATCCGTTCGCTGCTGACCGAGTTCGACTCGGAAACCGAGCTGCCGGAAGACAAGACCGCAGGGATGGGGGCCGACGAGGCGCTGCTGAGACTGTTCACGGTGCTGCGTCCCGGCGACCCGCCCAAGCGCGACAAGGCCATCCAGTACCTGTTCGGGCTGCTGGCCGACCCGAAGCGGTACGACCTGGGCGACCCCGGCCGCTTCAAGATGAACACCAAGCTGGGCACCACCCGCCAGGACCGCACCCTGCTGACGTTTACCGACGGCAAGTTCAGTGACGCCGGCCTGATCGACACCATCCGCTACCTGCTGGCGCTGGTGCAGGGCCTCCAGACCCTGAACGTGCAGAACGTGGACCAGGGCGGCGTGAGTTCAGAAGCCAGCGTGACGGTGATGGAAGACGACATTGACCACCTCGGCAACCGCCGGGTGCGGACCGTGGGCGAGCTTCTGGCCGACCAGTTGCGCGTGGGCCTGGGCCGCATGGCCCGTGGTGTGCGCGAGCGCATGCTGCTCGGCAACCCCGACGCCGCGACTCCCACCAAGCTGGTCAACAACCGGCCCATCGTGGCAGCCATGCGCGAGTTTTTCGGGCGCAGCCAGCTCAGCCAGTTCAAGGACCAGACCAACCCGCTTTCGGACCTGCGCCACAAGCGCCGCATCTCCGCGCTCGGGCCGGGCGGTCTGACCCGCGAGCGTGCGGGCTTCGACGTGCGCGACGTGCACCGTACGCACTACGGCCGCATCTGCCCGATCGAGACGCCGGAAGGCGCCAACATCGGCCTGATCTCCTCACTGTCCAGCTACGCCAAGGTCAACCCGCTCGGCTTCATCATGGCGCCGTACCGCAAGGTCAACGGTGGCAAGGTGTCCGACGACGTGGTCTACATGACGGCCGACATCGAGGACAAGTACGCGATCGCCCAAGCCAACAGCCTGCTCAACGCCGACGGCACCTTCGTCGACGAGCGTGTGCTGGCCCGCCGCAAGGGTGACCCGACCTACCACGAGCCCGTCGATGTGGACTACATGGACGTCTCGCCCAAGCAGATCGTGAGCATCAACACCTCGCTCATTCCTTTTCTGGAGCACGACGACGCCAACCGCGCGCTGATGGGTTCCAACATGCAGTCGCAGGCCGTGCCGCTGGTGCGCGCCGAGAGCCCCGCCGTGGGCACGGGCGTCGAAGAGCGCGTCATCACCGACTCGGGCACGAGCGTCGTGACCGACGTGACCGGCACCGTGACCTACGTGGACGCCCGCGCCATCCAGGTCACGCTGAGTGAAGACGCCCCGCAGGCCGGCATGGTCAAGGGCAACGTCCGGACGTTTGACCTGGTGCGCTTCACCCGCAGCAACCAGGGCACCAACCTCGACCAGCACCCGATCGTCGCCCACGGCGACAAGGTAGCGAAGGGTCAGGTCATCGCCGACGGTCCGGCCTCCGACATGGGTCGTCTTGCGCTCGGTCAGAACATCACCATCGCGATCATGCCCTTCGACGGCTTCAACTTCGAAGACGCGATCTGTATCTCCGACGGCCTGATGCGCAAGGACTTCTACACCTCCATCCACATCGAGAAGGACGAGGTCGAGGCCCGCGACACCAAGCTCGGGCCGGAGAAGATCACCCGCGACATCCCCGGACTCTCGGAGGCCGCCCTGCGCGACCTCGACGAGGACGGCATCATCCGCGTGGGCGCCGAGGTCAAGCCCGGCGACATCCTGGTCGGCAAGACCAGCTTCAAGGGCGAGAGCGAGCCGACCCCCGAAGAGCGGTTGCTGCGAAGTATTTTCGGTGAGAAGGCCCGCGAAGTGAAGGACACCTCTCTGCGCGTGCAGTCCGGCCAGGGCGGCATCGTGGTCAAGACGGTGCGGTTCCGGCGCGGTGACGAGGGCGTGGACCTGAAGCCCGGCGTGCGCGAGATGGTGCGCGTGTACGTGGCCCAGAAGCGTCAGATGCAGGTGGGCGATAAGGTGGCGAACCGCCACGGCAACAAGGGCGTGGTGTCCAAGATCCTGCCCCCCGAGGACATGCCCTACTTGGAAGACGGCACCCCCGTCGACCTGGTGTTCAACCCGCTCGGCGTGCCTTCGCGCATGAACCTGGGTCAGATCCTCGAAACCCACCTGGGTGAAGTGGCGAGGCTCACCGGCCAGAAGTTCATCACCCCGGTGTTCGACTCGGTCACGGAAGCCACCATCAAGGAGATGCTGGAAGTCGCGGCTGCCGAGAGGCTTCAGGCCCGCAAGGACGGCGGCTTCGAGATCGACAAGCGCGAGCAGGAAGTGCTGCTGCGTGCAGGCAAGACCGGCGTGGTGGCCGACCCCAAGGGCGACTACGAGACCGCTCAGATGAGCCTCGCCCGCACCGGCAAGAGCATCCTGTACGACGGCCGTTCCGGCGAGCCGATCAGCGGCCCGGTGGTGGTGGGCACCATGTACGTCATGAAGCTCTACCACATGGTCGAAGACAAGCTGCACGCCCGCAGCACCGGCCCCTACAGCCTCATCACCCAGCAGCCGCTCGGCGGCAAGGCGCAGTTCGGCGGACAGCGGTTCGGCGAGATGGAGGTGTGGGCACTCGAAGCGTACGGCGCGGCCTACACGTTGCAGGAGATTCTGACGATCAAGTCGGACGACGTAATCGGGCGCGTAAAGACGTACGAGTCCATCGTGAAGGGCGACCCGATGCTGGAGCCGGGCGTCCCCGAATCGTTCAAGATTCTGGTCAACGAACTGCAATCACTGGGCCTCAAGGTCACGGTCGAGGACGCGGCGGGCGCGGAGATTGACCTGAAGGACAAGGACGAGGATTACATGGACGAGGAGTCGGCGCGCCGTCGGTCGGCACTGCGCCGGATCGAGGCGGAAGAGCCGCTCGCGGACTAGCGGCGAGTCGTTTGCCCGCGCGAGTAGCCGCGCGGGCAAGCACGTGTCAAACCGATCGGGGAAACATCATGGCACAAGGCGCGGGCATCAGCAAGCTATCAGTGAGCGGATTCCGTCGGCTTGGTGGGGTCACGATAGACTTTACGGACCGCCCGCTAGCCGTTATGATTGGCGCGAACGGGACCGGTAAGAGTTCGTTGCTGGAGGTCTTTTCTCTGATCGCGTGGGCGTCTCAGGGAGCCCCTCGTAGTTGTCTATCCGAATTAGGTGCCGAAAATGTACGCGCGACCCGAGGCATTTCGCCGCAAGCTTGCTTCGTTCGCCTCGTACGGGCATTTAGATGTCGGTACCAACAGCCCGATAAAGTTGCCACAGTCCATTGAGCCGGTGAAAACGCCCAGGCCCGATGGTGACGAGACTGTCTCCGCGTTGTATAACCTTCGCGAGTCGAACCCGGTACGGGACGAGGCGGTCGAGGATGCTTTACGGGCTGTTTTGCCCGATTTCGTAGAGATGCGGTTTCCCGCCGTTGCTTCCGGGAGGATAAGCCTGACATGGCGGGAGGGTGCTTTTGGCAAGCCTTTTTACATAAACGAGTTATCGGAAGGCACTTTACGTTTTCTCTGGCTTTGCACGATATTGTCTAGCGAGGAGTTGCCGGAGATACTGGTTTTTGACGAGCCGGATGTCAGCCTCCATCCCGCGATGCTCTAAATGCTGGCAGGGTTGTTACGCGAAACGTCGCGAAGGGCGTAGATCATCGTAGCAACCCATTCGGAAAGGCTACTAAGTTTCTTGCTACCAAACGAGGCACTGGTGTTCGACTTAGGAAGACGGAGAAGCGTTGGTTCAGTGGGCTGATCAGAAAGAAGATTTGACGGGGTGGCTGAAAGACTACACTCTGGCCGAACTGTGGAATATGAACGTCTTCGGCGGGCCTCCTTGAGGATTGCAATGATCGTAGAAGGCGACACCGAGCTGAAAAAGGTTTTTATGAGCGGCAGAGGACGTACCGCTTATGTCAAGCCGCGTGATGCCACGCGGATACTGAAGAATCAGGATTTGTTGATCGCCGCGAACGCCTGCCCCGAGTTGAAGAGTTTACTCAACACGATTTTGACGTTGAGCGGTGGAACAGTTCTACCGTAGACACACGACGAAAGAGAGAATAGCCAAATGGCTGATGCAAGCACGTTTGACAAGATTCGTATCGCTATCGCCTCGCCGGATCAGATTCGTACCTGGTCCTATGGCGAGGTCAAGAAGCCCGAGACCATTAACTATCGCACCTTCAAGCCGGAGCGCGACGGTCTCTTCTGTGAGAAGATCTTCGGGCCGCAGAAGGACTGGGAGTGCCACTGCGGGCGGTACAAAAAGGTGAAGTTCAAGGGCATCATCTGCGACCGTTGCGGCGTGGAGGTGACCCGGTCTAAAGTGCGCCGTGAGCGCATGGGGCACATCGAGTTGGCGTCGCCGGTGTCGCACATCTGGTACCTCAAAGGCGTCCCCTCGCCGCTCGCGCTTATCCTGGATATGACGCCGCGACCGCTCGAAAAGGTGCTCTACTTCGCGTCCTACATCGTCACGTCCGTTGACAAGGGGCGCATTCTCGGCAACATGGACAGGTTCCGTGACGCGGTCGAGGAAGAGATCGCCGCGATCACCGACGACCGGGATGACGCGATCCGTGACTACCGCGACGAATTCGCCCGCGAGACGGCCTTGGGCCGCGTGGTCGCCGTCGAAGCCGCGCTCGAAGGCGAGGAGCAGGCCGAGCCGGAGCGCGTCGCCTACACCGAGGAAGAGATAGTTGACCGCGAGAAAACTCTCTCCGACCGGGTGCGCCAGGAAGAGAAGGACGCCGACGAGCGTTCTAAGGAACTGCGCGACTCACTCGACCTAATGAAGACGCTCGAAAAGCGGATGCTTCTGGGCGAGGACGATTGGCGCAAGATCGAGCGGCTACGCGACGTGGTCGCGGCGCGCGTGGACGAGTCGCTGATGGACATCGTGGACGCGGGTCTGGGCGGCGCGGCGATCAAAAAACTGCTTCTTGAAGTGGATCTTGACGCGATGCAACGCCAGTTGCGCAAGGAGATCGAGGAGACGCAGGGCCCGAAGAAACTCCGCGCTATTAAGCGTATCGAAGTCGTGAACGCGTTCATTGACTCGAAGGCGCGCCCAGAGTGGATGATTCTGGACGCCGTTCCCGTTATCTCGCCCGAACTGCGCCCGATGGTGCAACTTGACGGCGGCCGCTTCGCGACGTCGGACCTGAACGACCTGTACCGCCGTATCATCAACCGCAACAACCGCCTGAAGAAGATCCAGGAGATTCGCGCGCCGGAGTCCATCGTCAACCACGAGAAGCGGCTACTTCAAGAGGCGGTCGATGCGCTGATTGACAACGGACGCCGCACCCGCCCGGTCACCGGCTCCAACGGTCGCCCGCTCAAGTCGCTCTCCGACATGCTCAAGGGTAAGGAAGGCCGCTTCCGCAAGAACCTGCTCGGCAAGCGCGTGGACTATTCCGGTCGTTCCGTGATCGTGGTCGGCCCACACCTGAAGTTGCACGAGTGTGGTCTGCCGAAGGAGATGGCACTCGAACTGTTCAAGCCGTTCGTGATGAAGACGCTGGTCGAGCGGCAGTACACGTCGAATATCAAGACCGCGAAGCGGATGATTGACAAGATGCGTCCGGAGGTCTGGGACGCGCTCGAGGAAGTCATCAAGGAGCACCCGGTTCTTCTGAACCGCGCCCCGACCCTGCACCGCCTCGGCATCCAGGCGTTCGAGCCGCGACTCGTGGACGGCAAGGCGATTCAGTTGCACCCACTCGTTTGTAAGGCGTTTAACGCCGACTTCGATGGCGACCAGATGGCGGTTCATATCCCGCTGTCGGCGACCGCGCAAGCCGAAGCGCGTGTGCTGATGCTGGCGACGCACAACCTGTTCTCGCCCGCCGACGGCTCGCCGATCGTGTCGCCGCAACAGGACATCGTGCTCGGTAACTACTACCTGACGATGGACAAGGCCGAAACGGTGACGCCCGACGGCATCGTGTCGTTCACCGGGCAACACCGCCCGCTCAGTGACGACGAACTGGGCCGCGTGGTTGTCACGAACGTGATCCGCGCTGATACGGGCGAGATCGCCGCCGAGCCGGGCCAGTACATCCGGCCGGAACTGCTGGCGGAACTGAAGAGCAACCCGAACGGGTTCAAGGCGTTCTCGGTCGGTACGCGGCATCGTTTCTCGACCGCGGAGGACGCGATTCTCGCCTACGATTCGGGCCAACTGGATCTGCACGAGTATCTGACGGTCCGTCCGCGCGAGGGCGATAAGCCGCTCGCGACCACGGCGGGACGGCTGATCTTTAACGAGATAGTGCCGGAGGTGCTTCGCTACAAGAACGAGGCGTTCGGTAAGAAGCAGTTGACCCGGCTGATCGCGGAGGTCTTCTCCTCGTCGGGCACGGCGGCGGTGATTACGTTCCTTGATGACATGAAGGCACAGGGGTTCAAGTGGGCGGCGAAGGCGGGCATCACGTTCGCCATGACCGACATGCAGTCCCCGGCGAGCCGCGCGGAGATTCTGCGCGAGACCGAGGAGAAGGTCGTCAACGTCAACAAGCAGTACGCCCGTGGCATGATCTCGCCTGGCGAGCGCAAGCAGCAGGTGCTGAAACTGTGGACGGACGCGACCGCGCTGATCGGTGACGAGATCGTTAAGAATATCTCGAAGTTCAACCCGATCTCGATCGTGACGACGTCCGGTGCGCGCGGTTCGATCAAACAGGTCTCGCAACTCTCGGGTATGCGCGGCTTGATGGCGGACCCGTTCGGTAACATCATTGACTCGCTCCCGGTGAAGTCGAACTTCCACGAGGGATTGTCCACGCTGGAATACTTCGTGACGACGCACGGCGCGCGCAAAGGACTCGCCGATACCGCGCTACGGACGGCGGACGCCGGTTACTTGACGCGCCGCCTAGTGGATGTGGCGCAGGACGTGATCATCCGCGAGGTGGACTGCGGCACGGAAAAGGGCGTGGATGTTAGCGAGATTCGTGAAGGCAACGACGTTATCGAACTGCTCCAGGAGCGACTGCTCGGGCGCACTGCGCTCCGCGATGTGGTGCATCCGGAGACAGGCGAGGTGATCATGGCGAAGAACGAAGTCTTCGGGCCGCTCGACGCCAAGGCGGTTCAGGCCGCGTTCTATGACACGCCGATCACGGTGGCCGAGGCAGAGGCGGGCATCAAGAGCGTGCATCAGCGCAAGGTGTGGCTCCGCTCGGTGCTGTATTGCGAGTCGCGCCAGGGCGTCTGCGGCATGTGCTACGGCCGCGACCTTGCGACCAACAAGCCAGTTGAAATCGGCGTCGCAGTCGGGATCATCGCGGCGCAGTCCATCGGCGAGCCGGGCACGCAGCTGACTATGCGCACCTTCCACACAGGAGGCGTCGCGTCGGCGAACCAGTTGACCGGCGTCGCGGGCGTCAAGCGGCAACGTTCGGCGAACCTGGCGTTCATCTATATGGACTCACAGGCGGGTCGCCTTTCGCTCGACCAGGAGGAAGGCAACGACCGCGAGAAGCAGCGGCAGGTGCAACAGTTGCTGAAGGTCGCGGAAGAGCAGGTGGGCGGACTCCTGCGTATCGTCGAGTTGTTCGAGGCGCGTAACCCGAAGGGCGAGGCGATTGTGACCGAGTTTGGTGGCAAGATCGCCGAAATTAAGACCGAGGGACTGCGCAAGGTCTACATCCACACCGAGATCAAGGTCGGCGAGGACGCGAAGAACATTCGGAACGCGACGGCGGCGGTAGATATCCGCGACCCCGTGAAGGACGAGGTGATCGTCGCGGCGGGTAGCGACATCACCGAGCGGCTGGCGAAGAAGGTTCGCGACGCGGGCCACGAGCGGATCCTGATCGTGAAAGAGAAGGTCGTTCCGTACCGCGGCGAACTGGAAGTCAAGGTCGGGGACGTCGTGGAGCCGGGGCATCGTCTGACCGACGGGCCGCTCTCGCCGCAAAAGGTGCTCGATTTGCAAGGGGCACGCGGCGTGCAGGAGTACCTGGTGCGCGAAGTCCAGCGGGTCTACAAGCAACAAGGGGTGGACATCAACGACAAACACGTCGAGGTGATCGTGCGCCAGATGCTCAAGAAGCGCAAGATCGCGGATCCGGGCGACGCGGACTTCCTGCAAGGCCAGGTGATTGACCGGTTCGACATTGAGGATGAGAACCGCAAGATCGAGTCCCGCGAGCCAGTCGGCAAGCCCGCTACTTCGGTACCGGTGCTACTCGGCATCACTGAGGCGAGTCTCGCCACCGAATCGTTTCTGTCGGCGGCGTCGTTCCAGAAGACGACGCGTGTGCTGACCGAGGCGGCGGTGCGCGGCAAGCGTGACCACCTGGTCGGTCTGAAGGAGAACGTGATCATCGGCCGCCTGATCCCGGCGGGTACGGGTCTCGCGCAGTACCGCGCGCTGGACGTGGTGCTACCGAACGGCGAGGCAATTCAGCTAGAGCCACAGGAGCGCAAGCGGGTCCCGCTGGACCTGCAAGAGGAGTTGTCGGCACTCGATACGTATAAGCAGGCATCGTCCGCGCTACTGGGCGCGGAAGAGGCACCCGCGGGGCTGTAGACGGGGCGCGGGGTAGAGCGAATGGGGGAGCCCCGGCAAGCGACTCGCTTGCCGGGGCTCCCCGCTTTGTATTACGGGGCGTCGGTCGAGCGAGCGATAAGCCGTGGAGAGTGGGCAATGAATTGTTCCGCTGGAAGCCTTCGGTTGTAGACGCTTCGCGTCGGGCTTGTTGGGAGCGGGGGGCTTGCAGTACAGTCGGGAGGTTCGGGGGGGGCGTCCCCGTCTGAGCGGAGGCGACGACCGGCACCAGGGTGACCTGTGTTCAGGGACCCACGGCGGCACTCGACTGCTGGATCTCGAGCATACTGTTACCGGGTTGCGGCGGCGTGATCGTAACGTAGATGATCGCCGTGGTCCCGTCCCCACGCGGCCTACCGAGGACGAAGGCACTGATCCCCCTGGCCGGTCTCATCGGCGCGAATGTGATGTTGTATTGCGCCGTCAGCTCGTCGCGCAGTTTCTGCTTATCGGTCTTCGAGCCATCGTCGTTGAGACCGTTTGTGACGTCCGCTTCATCCTCACAATCGGTGCCGTCCGTGTTGAATCGCCCTAGGTTGAAGTTGTCCATAACAAATCTCTTCCCGTTACGACCGCGATTTAGAAGCAGGACGTAGCGGCTGCTTTGCTTGAGATCGTAGCAGTCTTCGCTGACGCAACGCACTGCGTTCTTGACCTCGACCGCGAGACCGACGGGTTGCACGACTTGTATCGTCGCACCCGCCGCTAGACCACTACCCGCTTTCTGAAACAGCACCCGCTCGACTACGAACGGGCCTTCGGTCCACTCCATATCAATATAGTTGGTGGGATCGTTGTCGCCGGGGTCGTGGGGCAGGTAAGTGACCCAGTGCGTGTTGCCCAAGAACCCCTTAGTCGGTCTACCGACGATGATGGGGTCGAACGTCGCCCGCGCCTGTTCCAGGGTTGTGACGTAATCAAGCTTCCAGTCGCCTCCCCCGCCATCTCGAAGTATCGCCACTTTCGGCATCTTGACTTCGTACGCGACCTGTTTCGCGGGGGCGGACGGCTTGGGCGGCTTTTCGGCGACGCTCTTTTCGCGCGCTTGCGCCGACGCGGGAGCATTTGCTGATCGCGGCGCGGTTGGTGCAGACTTCTGAGCGTAGACGCACCTTTGACCGTAAAGGAGGGCGGATGCGACGAGAGTGAGGGCGGCGATCGGGAGTGTTTTTTTCATGGGTGCCAGTACTTGATATCTAGATTACAACTGTAGTACGAAATGTACACTCGAAACGCCCCCTGATCAATCGGATCAGAGTTTGCTTTCTGCGTGCGACCCGACTGGGAACGTCCCCTCCCCCCCGGCTCTCCTCGGTGAGCGAGGGCGTGCCGTCGTCTTCGGGGAAGTGGGAGACGCGGTGTTCCCAATTTAGAAACTCTTGACGAACCGCAAGAGGACGAGAGCGGAATACTGCCCGCGCCCCCCTTTAATGCCGCCGAATCCGCCACCCATCGTTACGCCGCGATTCGCCCGCGCCGCTTTGCCGCGCCGACTATCGCCAGCAAGCCGAGCGGCAGGAGAGACAGCCCGGACGCTTCGGGGACAGCCGTTGTCACATTCACGTTGGCTGTGATGAACTGCGTGTTGTCGCCGGAGCCACTATCGAGGCAGAATAGTTGAAGCGTGCCCGAGGTCGCCGCGACGCCGGAGAAGTTGGTGCCGACCACGAACGGCGTCCCGCCGTTGATCGTCCCGGCGAGCACGCCGAACGGCGCGGTCAGGCCGTTGCTAGTCACCGTGCCGAAGTTCTGCCCGATCAGCGTCCCGGCGGGTTGCCCGGATTCGTCGGTTCCGGTCGCGAAGCGGTTCCCGGTCAAGCCGTCCGCGTTGCACCAGCGCGGGAGTGAGCCGAGACTCCACAAGTCATTGATACCCGCCGTCACGGTGTACGACTGACCGGCGACCAACGAGATCGTGGACGTGGGGAGCGCGGACCCATCAACCGCGTTGACCACGAACGGCGCGGCATGTCCCCGCGCGGCGACCATCAATAAAGCAGATAAAACGCCAAATGTGACTTTACCAAGCGTCATAGTACTAGCCCTCCTTACAGGCTCAGACACCAGTATACCCAGTTCTTGGCGAACGGACTGGAAATGTTTCGCGAGCGTAGGGTCGGGCGGCGTTTAGGAGGCAGAGCCGTCCATTCGGTCTATCACGGCGCGGCAACGGTCTAGTTGCTCGCGGACACGCTGCCGCATCTCCCGCTGCTCGTACCACTGCGTGTCGCCGTCACTGCTACGTGCTTGCCGCTCCACGTCGGCGAATACCAGTAGCAACCGGGCGAACTCCCCGCGCGGCTCGGTCAGGTTGCGCAGAAACTCTCCCATATCGTGCCTGTCCCAGTGATATTCGGTTTCGATGTAATCCCAGCCGTTGACGACGGCATCCCAGCCGCTTTCCGCCGCGATACCGGCAATCGCCCAGACCGGCAGGCGTGATTGGGAGACGGTGATGGAGCCGCCGACTCGCGCGTCGTCCACGCAGAGTCCGGGGTACAGGTCCACGGACTCTTCGGGCGGAACGCGGCTGGTCGGGCGCGGTTGATAGCCGGTTTCGGCTTCTGTTTTCACGGGTTACCCCCCCTGTTTCGCGAGTGTCGGCGCGAGTCCGATGTAGGTTGCGGGGGTCAGTTTTAGGAGCCGTACTTTCTCGGCTTCCGGCAGTTCGAGCGACTCGACGAAGGCACGTATCGCCTCCTGCGTGATCTTCTCGCCGCGTGTCAGGTCTTTGAGCCGCTCATACGGGTTGGGCAGGGCGTGCTTGCGCATGACAGTTTGCACTGCCTCCGCGAGTACTTCCCAGGCGTTGTCGAGGTCGGCGGCGATCCGCTCCTCGTTCACGACGCATTTGCGCAAGCCACGGAGCGCGGCGACTACGGCGAGGTAGCCGTACGCGACGGCGGAGCCGGCGCTACGCAGGGCGGACGAATCGGACAGGTCGCGCTGGAGCCGCGACACCTGTAGTTTGGAGGCCAGATGTTCGAGGAGGGCGTTCGCGAGGCCGACGTTCGCCTCCGAGTTCTCGAAATCTATCGGGTTGACTTTGTGCGGCATCGTGGAGGAGCCGACCTCGCCCGCGACGGTTTTTTGTCCGAAGTAGCCAAGTGAGATATACGACCACATGTCGCGGTCGAAGTCGAGCAGGATGTTATTGAAGCGGCTCAGGGCGTGGAACAGTTCGGCGAGGTAGTCGTGCGGCTCGATCTGCGTCGTGAGCGGGTTATGCACCAGACCCAAACCCTCCACGAAGCGGCGCGAAATCTGTTGCCAAGGGGCATCCGGGTACGCGACGACGTGGGCGTTGAACGCCCCTACCGCGCCATTCATCTTGCCCAAATACTCTTGCGCCTTGATCTGACGGAGGGAGCGACGCCAGCGCGACGCGAACACGGCGAGTTCCTTGCCGAGCGTGGTCGGCGAGGCGGTCTGTCCGTGGGTGCGTGCGAGTAGCGCGGTTCCGGCGTACTCGCGCCCCATCCGCTCCACGGCGGCGACCAGATCTTCGGCGCGGGGGAGCCAGACTTCGGTGATCCCGCCTTTGACCATCAGCGCGTAGGCGAGGTTGTTGATGTCCTCCGACGTACAGCCGAAATGTATCCATTCGCGTAGGTCGGCGAGGCTGGAGGGCGCGAGCCGTTCTTTGAGGAAGTACTCGATCGCCTTCACGTCGTGGTTTGTGGCGCGTTCGATCTCCTTCACCCGTTCGGCGGCAGAGGACGAGAACTCGCGGACGACGACGTCCAGGTAGGCATTCTCCTCGGCGGTCAGGAGGCGGACTTCGGGCACGCTGGATTCGCGGGACAGGGCGCGCAACCATTCGACCTCGATGAGCACGCGGTATTTCATCAGCGCGTACTCGGAAAAGAACGGCGAGAGGGGCGATACGGTGGTGGAGTAGCGACCGTCGAGAGCGGAAACGGCGCAAAGGGTGGCGGACAATTCGGTAGACATGGCGATTTCAGTTTACCGCATCCGGTTTCACCGCCGCCCTTCGCAGTTCCGCCTCGATTTCAAAAAGCGGGCGATCCGACCAGTCAATGACGGTCCGCGCGGGGGTATCCTCCGTGCCCATGCGTTTCAGGATCTCGTCTGCGGGCGAGCGGGTGTGCCTGCCCCGGATGCCGATCAGCACCCCCATTTCCGGCCTCGGCACCGGAAGCGTCGCGCCCCACGCGTCCTGATACAGGTCGGAAAGGGGCGGCTTGTCCCCCGCCTTCCAGGAGATGAACCACGACAACTGGTCGGCGGCATCGGGTGGGTCGGTCGGCGGGGACGCGGTACTCCGGAATTGGGTCTCCCTCCCGAGAAGTAGCGGCACCGTTCCCGCCGCCGCCCGCGCCGCTACCAGATACCTGCCTCCGAAGGGCACGAGCCACTCCTCCCATGCCTCGAACGACTTCTGATTGCGCCCGAATAGGCTACCGCCATCTAAATCCCCGTATTCGGCGGGATCGTTCCCTTCCCCGGCCCTGGTCGTTTCATGCGGGAGAAGGTCGCACGGGTCAACGCTCTTTTCCCGCGCGTAGGCACATTGGCGCGCCGCCGTGAACCCGAGACGAATGGGAAAGGGGTTTGAGGCTCCTTCCGGCAATCACGCCGGTGCCGCCGCGCCACGTCAGTGCTTTGTCATCGGTCTCGCCCGCGCCGCGATAGCCGGGCGGTAGCACGTCGCGTAGCACGATCCCCGCCAGGTCTTTCACGGCGGCGAACGAGCGGATGCGTTCACGCGCGTGATTTATCGTCGCCGGGTTGTCGGGAACGAGCCAGTCGCAGGGGACGCCGAAGCGGCCTTCATCACGCGGCACGCTCGCGGGCGCGTCCTTCGCGGCGAGCAGGATGAGTAGCACGGCGATGGCGACGAGTCCCGCGAGCAACCCTCTTTCCGGCGAGGCAGGCTCTGGCCGGGTTGCGGGGCGGGGTTCGCGTCGGATGGGGATGATTCACCGCGGTGCCGCGCTCGTGTTGGTACCGCCGTGTACTATTGTCGCAAATACCGTGCCAGCGGGCTGACAACTTCGTAGATCCTTTGGCCGACAGTGATAATACGGATGAGTAGGGGCGTCACTGTAGAGGAAGCAGTGATAACGTGATCATGTATGCCGCGTGTCATCGCTTTGACGCGTTAGCCCTCGCGCAGGATGGCCAATACTTCCTCATATAAAGCACCGTTCGTGCCGAACGCGTCCGCGCCGTGTATGGTAACGCTCCCGCGCCAGTCCGAGAATCGTCCGCCCGCCTCGGTCAGGATCGGGAGCATTGGGGCGCAGTCCCACGGCTTCATTGCCGGGTCGAGCATCATTTCGGCGCGGCCCGTCGCGACCAGCGCGTAGCCGAACGCATCGCCCCACGTGCGTTGCAGGCGCGTGCGCTTGGCCAGGTTCTCGAACGCGTCCGAGCGGCCCTGACACCGGCGGATCGAGGAAGTCACCACGAGCGCGTTCTTGAGGTCGGAAACGTCCGAGACGCGGCACGGGCGGCCGTTCCAGGTCGCGCCGCCGCCGGTACGGGCCGCGATCATGTCGCCGGTCGCCGGTATGTAGATCACGCCTACCGACGCGACCCCTTCAACCTCGACGCCGACCAAAACGCCGTAGAGCGGGACGCCGGTCACGAACGCTTTGGTGCCGTCAATGGGGTCAACGATCCAGCGCACCGCCGCGCCCTCGGTGGCGGCGTCCTCGCCCTCCTCTTCGCCCAGAATCGCGTGATCCGCGAACGATTGTCGTATCCGCGCGCGTAGCACCTGTTCGGCTTCGCGGTCGGCGATGGTTACGGGAGAAAGGTCGCTCTTGATGTCGGGGACGACCCCCGTGTTGAAGTATGCCAGCGTGCGGCATCCGGCGAGGTAGGCACCGTCCTGCGCGACGGCGAGGAGTTGGTCGAGGAAGTCTGTTTCGGTTCGGGTCATGTCGGCGTCATTGTACCGCGCTTCGCTGACAGGGAGCCGCGTCACACGCGTCATGTCTCAGGGAAAGCGACGGGTGTGGTTTTACCGCGCATGTCGCGATAGCTTCCCGTTGAGTGATCCGTCGTGATAACGAAGCAGTAGCAACTTATTCTGCCGCTACGGGCGTGGGGCGTTCTCCCGTAGCGGCACGGTGACGGAGGGCATCGGGCGTTGCCAGAGCCAGCCGAGCGATATGACGATGCTGGGGATGGTCGCGTACCGGTAGGTCTCGCTTCCGTCCGCGAGGATTGTCGGGATCTGCGTTCGCAAGACGCCTGCCATGTCGCGCAGATAAAAGTCGGCACGGTTGCGTGCCGGGTCGAGGATCCAGTATTCGCCGACGTCGCCCTTTTCGTATTCATTGAACTTCTCGCCGCAGTCACGCGCCCTGCTTTCTTCGCTGACGATCTCAATCACGAGGTCGGCGGGGCCGCGCAGGCATTCGCGTGTCACCCGATCCAGATTCTCGTTTTTCACGAACAGAATGTCCGGGCAACGACCCGGGAGTATCTCGTCGCACTTCATCAGGTATGGCTCGTGAAATATCTTGCCGAGTTCATTCACCTCTACGAATGTCGCGATTGACGCGATCAGGAAGCGGCTCAAGTCCACGTGATAACTTAAAACGGGTGATATTTGAACGACCTTTCCGTAAACCTATTCGACGTGCTTTTCGCCGAAGTCGTGCTGGAGAAACTCCTCGAAGGGCAGGTAGCGAATCGTGCGCGGACGCTCCGGTAATGCGTTAAGCGATTTCGGGCGTACGGCTGGCTTGAAGTGTGTGGCACTTGCGGTCATACTCTGTTCTCCCGGCGGCATTATATCTGCAAATCATTTCCCGGTTACCCGCACGGTAGAATATAGACTCTATGACCCGTTCCGAGAAGACGCAACATCTGCGCGTGCTGTACGATTACCGGTGCGGCTACTGCGGCATCCCCGAGGCACGAGCGGGCGGGGTTCTGACACGCGACCACTTCAAGCCGCTGACGAAAGGCGGCAGGAATAGCCTTGACAATCTGGTCTACTCCTGCGAGCGTTGCAATCGGGCGAAGGGGAACTACTGGGGCGATACGGACGAGTCGCGCCTGCTCCATCCGAAGGAAGATGATCTCGCGGCGCATGTCAGTCGCGGGTCTAGCGGGGAAGTCATAGCTCTCTCCCAGCGCGGCTCCGTCTACATCTCCGTGTTAGAACTGAATATTGCAACGTCGTTGTAGCAGACATCTGTTCCACGTGAAACGTAAGCCGATGCGCGTTTCACGTGGAACACCGAGCCTCTAAAGACTCGCGGCGCGCGTGTGCCAATCCGTTACCGACTCGTATGCGTGCGCGATACGCAACAGCGTCTCTTCACCGAACGCCGGTGCCATCAATTGCAACCCGATTGGCATCCCCTCGTGGTCAAACCCACAACACTGCGACAGTGCCGGGATCCCCGCCATATTCGCCGGGATGGTGCAAATGTCGGAAAGTTTCATCGCGAGGGGATCCTCCGACTTCTCGCCGATACCGAATGCCGTGGTCGGCACCGTGGGCGTGATTACCGCGTCGAAGTTTGCGAACATGCCCTCGAACTCACGCTGGATTAGTGTTCGTACTTTCTGTGCCTTCGCGTAGAACGCGTCGTAGTAGCCCGCCGATAACGCGTACGTCCCGACCATAATGCGTTGCTTAACCTCCGCGCCGAACCCTTGCGCACGCGTCTGCTCGAACAGATCGTCAATACTCTTGAACTTGCCCTCGGGACGGAAGCCGTAACGCACGCCGTCATAGCGCGCGAGGTTCGAGGACGCTTCCGCCGGGGCAACAATGTAGTAGGCGGCGAGCGCGTAATCGGTAGTCGGGAGCGACACTTCGTCCACACTCGCGCCCAGTCCGCGCAGTATCCCGATGGCGGTCATCACGGCGGCGCGGACTTGCGGTTGTAACCCCGCGCCGAAATATTCTTTCGGCACCCCGATTCGTAGCCCCTTAATGGTGCCCGTCAGCGCGGCGGCGTAGTCTGGCACGGGGCGCGGGACACTGGTCGAGTCGCGCGGGTCGTGCCCCGCTATCACGGAGAGCAACAGCGCGGCATCGGTGACGTTGCGTGCGAACGGTCCGATCTGGTCGAGCGACGACCCGAACGCGACAAGCCCGTACCGCGAGACGCGTCCGTAAGTCGGCTTGATGCCGACCAGCCCGCAGAACGACGCCGGTTGGCGGATAGAGCCGCCCGTATCGGAGCCGAGCGCAAGCGGCGCGGTGAGCGCGGCGACCGCGGCGGCAGACCCGCCGGACGAGCCGCCGGGGACGCGGGCGCGGTTCCACGGGTTGCGCGTGGTGAAGTAGCCGGAGTTCTCGGTAGATGAACCCATCGCGAATTCGTCGAGGTTCGTCTTACCAACCGGGATCAGACCCGCCATATCTACCTTGTCTACCACGGTCGCGTCGTAGGGCGGTCTCCAACTGGCGAGTATCTTGCTGGCACAGGTGGTCGGGATGCTTTTGGTACACAGGTTATCCTTCAGCGCGATGGGCACGCCCGCGAGTGGAGACAGCGGCTCTCCTGCCGCCCGCTTCGCATCTACAGCGTCAGCGGCGACCCGAGCCGCGTCGGCAGTAACGGTGATATAGGCACGGATGCCGGTCTCCGGACCTGCGTCCACGGCTTCGATGCGAGCCAGATACGCATCGGTTATTTCACGGGCAGAGGCGGTACCGGACTTTACGGCGTGGGCGAGTTCGGCGGCAGAAAGTAGTAGCAGTTCATTCATACGGTGATGGAAACATTATAGCACGGAACACACCGTGCGCTTAGCACTTGGCGATCCCCCTAGGGCAATCGCGTCCTAGTCCTCTTGACTTCCCGATGAATTATCTACGCGGGTTTCGCCCCGCGCGTCGGCGTATCCCGCAGACATTTATCGCGTTAGCAACATGTTCATAGTACGGTTGCCCTACAACATTCCTGACGTGGAAGGGCATTGTATCGAAACAGTGCAGACTGCCGTGCCAGCGTCGGTTTTATCCACGCGGACGCACCATCACCCGATTCCCTTCGGTATGACTTTAATAGGAGTTACGCGGTTGGCGGTTTCGGATGCCCGGATCTGTCCGTCCCACCCGCAAGCGGGTACCCGACGTCTGGCGCGGAACGCGTCTAGACAGGCAATCGTCAAAACAAGTCTTGACTGTACTTGTTTCGCCGATGACGTGGGTTTCAGCCCGCGTTCCTTGACGAACCGCGTAACTCCTATTAAAAATGAAAGGGGCAAATCCTTGCTCTTCCCGAACGCCAAACTCACAAACCGCGCCATTCTCCCCCTGAGCGCGATGACATTAACGATGGTACCTCTTCTCATGGCGCCGACGGTGCGGCGAACCCTTCATTATGAGCAGTGTTAACACACAGGGGATGGGTTATGTGACGGGCATTGTCGTTCAATCTTCCGCGCCATACTACGTCTACATCCGAACCGACGTCGGGGGCATATACCGATATGACCGGGGCGGGGATCGGTGGCTACCACTGATGGACCGGCTGGACCGGTCGGATTCGAGCGACATCAGCATGGAGAGTGTCGCGATTGACCCGTCGAACGCGAGCCGCGTTTATGTCGCGATGCACTAGAGAGGCAAGGCGGGTGTCCTGGTCTCTGAAGACGCCGGAGCGATCTGGCTCTCCACCGGCTTCGGCAACGCGTTCCCCGTCACGCTAGGCGGGAACTCCGATTACAGGAACACCACCGGCGAGCGACTCGGCGTTGACCCGCACGATCCCAACTCGCTCTACTTGTCCACTCGTGCCGATGGGCTTACAAGGCGACGCGCGCGGGAAATACGTTCACCTGGTCACGGGTCGGCGACGGCACCGTGCCTGACCCGAAGACGCTCGGCGGGTACAACGCGGGCAACCCCGGAAACGCGCCTGGCTATACCTTCGTCGCTTTTGACAAAGGGAAGGGCAATGCCAAAAGCACGCGATTGTATCTGGGTGTTTACGGCGAGGGCGTTTATCAATCCGACGACGCGGGCACGACCTGGCTTGCCCTGAACGCGGGGGGTGACACAAAGCGCGACCGCCCGTTGTGCGGAGTGGTGTCACCCTCGGGCGGTTTGTACGTTCCGATAACACCAACTTCAACAACCAGTGGTCCTATTATAACAACAATCCGGGCGTTAGCGACAGGAACGGGCACTTCGTCACGCCGTTCCCGCATGTCGCGGGAGCTACCAGCCTCGACATCACGGCGAACGCCCCTGCCCACGTCGCCTTCGTCGGCATCCATCAGTGACAGTCGTCCTGGCCCGTCAACGGCTACTCGCGCGACGGGGGGCGCACATTTCAGGCGTTCGCGACCGTCCCAAGGCAAATCGACACCGATGGCACCGTGTTCCTCGGTAGCGGTGGGAGCGTTGCACTCGCGCCCGTGGTACCCATCGGCAAAGACTCGGCGACGGCGGTATGGGTACCCGCCGCTTCGGCATTCGGTAACCAGTGGTGGAGTACCGGGTTCAACAGCCAAGATTCGCGCAACCCGTGGCCGAGCTACAGCGAGGACGGCGGGGCTAGCTGGAACGTCTGCCGTCTCGCGTCTCTGGCGGACGTTCCCCCGTTCCCACTTTTGAACGATTATAACGACACCGCGTGAAACGCGCACCGGGGCGACTTGCCGAAGTCCTGGGCGGTGAACATCACGCCCTGGCTGTCGAGCCGCGCGGTCGCGTCCGATCCATCCGACCCGTCTGGAAACACCTTTTGCTACTTCTGCGAGTCCGGGACGGGGGACGGGTTGCGTTGGGGAATTTTCTATCGCTCCGTTGACGGCGGCAAGACGTGGCATCGCGGGGATTACGGCAAGTTTCCGTCTTATAACGCGGCGTCAAGCGTAGTGGTGCATCCATACAATCGCGGCGAGGTGTACCTGTCCTTCCCGACGAACGACGATCAGGTCAGCCCGCACGCGCTGTATCGGAGTAGAAACGAAGCCGACCGGAATCTGACGCTTTCGCTGACGGCGGCGCGTCTCGGTACGGTGAGCGCGCCCTCGCTTCCCGCGCCTATGGCGGGGTGTGTCCCCGGTCGCGCCGTGCTATTTATGGTGACATTTCCGAAGGGCGTGGCGAGACTCGGCGCGTCGGTCGTGTTGTCGGTCGGAGGCACCGCGCAAACCGGCGCGTTCAGCACCGGCCTAAAAATTACGTCTCTTTAACCTATAAGAGACGTTCATCGCAGCGCGTTTCACGTGAAACGCGCCGCCGGAAAGACCCCATGAAACCGATATACACCGTTGCCGCCCTAGCCTCCCTTGCCCTGATGACCGTTATCAGTGGCGTTGCCCACGCCTCACTAACTCTTGCCCCACTCCCCGCCGTTACGGAGGGTGCCATTCCCGATAGCATCGCGCTAACGGCATCATTCACGAACACCAGCGGCGCGGCGGAAAGCATAGTCTCTTGTGACGCAGGGTTTCTGATCGGCAACACTATCACCTTCGATGACACGCCGTTCTTTGCTAACTACAACCGACTCTTCACAGCCGACGAGTCGCTTTCGGCGACGATGTTGACACTGCTACTACCAACCGACTCGTCCGCAGGCATTTACAACGGAGCCGTCCTTCTCCGAGGAGGCCCATCGCCCGCGGACATGAACGATCTAGAGACCGCGCCGTTTAGTGTCACGGTAAAGGCACCGTTGGTGGTACCCGAGGCGTCAGTAGCCGGGCCACTGTTGCTGGGCATGTCATGTGGGTCTTTGCGGTTGATCGTGCGCCGAGCGATCGCTTAACCCGGCCCCCATCAAGAACAAGAAGCGGCAACCGGGGAAGGCGGAAACTAACCTTCTCCAAGCACCTGCGGGACTACGAACCCGCCCATCCAAGGGTCAGTTTTCGGGCCTTGCGACAACACGACATCGCGGGGCAGGCTGGGGGTGATGCTGTCGTCGCGCAACAGGGCGGTGACCGGCACGGCATGGCTCATAGGCGGCACGTCGTCGGTGTCAAGTTCTTGGAGCCGCTCGAACTGCGCGAGCAGATCGTTCATCTGCTGGGTGTAGCGGTCAATCTCCGCGTCCGTAAGTGCCAGCCGCGCGAGCGCACCGACCTTTTTCGTCTCGTCTCTTGTTAGTGTCATGCCCTGATTATAGCATGTTGCAAGCGCGGAACGCGGACTACCCGTTGGTGCTATAGGGCGATTGTGTCATAGCTATGTTGCTAATACAACGCGTACTCGCGAGTCCGGGACGTGAACATCTCCGGTGGGCGCGGGCGGCGGGCCGTGTCCCCTCGTCGGATAAGCGGTTAAACTATGATGCAATCGCCCTAGTTGGTGCTACCACGAAGAGTTTGACGGGGCTTGTTACAGCGATCCGTGTGTCGCGCGACGGACGCATCCCTCTCCTGTTGGCATTACGAGGGTTACCGCACGTCGTTCGGGGCGTCCACATCCCGCTCCGCGAGGTCACCTACCGCGACGCGGCGGTAGATCGCGACGAGTGGCAACTGGCAGTCAATCGCCGGAAGCATCACGGTCGCGTCTAGCCCCTCCGTTTCGATGAATCGCCACTCACCGTCTTCGATGCGCTCGTACTGCTCGACCGCGGGGAAGTCCTGCGACACAAGAAGATACGTGCGGAGCGAGGGGAGGCGTAGGTAGTTGCGCCGCTTGGTCCCCTGGTCAACCTGTTGCGTGGAGCGTGACAGGACTTCGATTAGAACGGTGGGATTGGTGAGCGTGTCAATCTGTCGGCTGTCCACGAGGTAATCGCCGCATACCACGCCGACATCGGGGTAGTAATAACTGTCCGCGCGAACGCGCGTGTCATTTGAAAACACGTCACAATCGCGGTCAGCAGTCTGAGCAGCCAGTTGCGAAACGATATTCGTTACGATGCGAACGTGGTCCCGGCTTGCTCCTGCCATCTCGATAATCTTCTCTTCGATGAACTCGCTACGCCGAGCCGCCGCCGTGTCTATCGCCAGATAGTCGGATACGGTGACATGCCGCGGCGCGGCGGGTGCGACGACGGGCGTGCGAACTGGGGCTTCCAGGACGGCGTTACTCATGCTAATAGTTTACCCTACATTCGTATATAGACAGCGAGCGATCGGGTGAGTATTGTGCCGTCAGTGACCACCGCCTGAAGGCAGGTGGCTTGTCCTTCAATCTTCGCTATCCGTCGCAAACCGCGGCGGTTTGTCGAGGCGTGACAGCGACAGAAGACGTTAGGCGGACTGACTCGGTATTTTGCGGAGCAAAAACCTGTGCGCCCGTGTCTCCGAGCCTGAGCGGGCTATATTTGCCGAAGCATTGTAATCCGCGTTGGCTTGGAAACCACAAGAAAGACAGAGGAAATGCGATTGAGAACGGCGGTTG
>JAYUUO010000280.1:0-22985 GCA_043754515.1 Armatimonadota bacterium | reverse complement strand
CAAGTCCTTCCCGTCGAACTCGTTGCCCGATAGAAATCGGGTCACCTGGTCATGGCTGACCACCTGGGGCAGGAGGGCGGCGAGGCCGATCGCGGTGGCCTGCCCAAACGAGATGAGCAAATAATCCGTATATAAGTCGAGTCGTCGTCGGTTGCGTTCGGTCACGGCAGGAGACGCCGCAGGGGCGGCTATGCCATTCTACCAAAGTCTAACTGCGTAAGGTGAGTTACCAAGTCTGAAAGTGTCATCGAATAGATTTCCTGCGGCGGGCGTTTTCCTGGTCGTACTTGATCCATTTTTCGACCGACCATTGTTCGACTAGCTCGATTCGGTCAATACCCCACTGCAAGTACTCAGCGGACAGATCACACGATTTCCACCTGCGTCCTAGTTGCTCGGCCACTACCGAGGTCGTACCTGACCCGCTGAACGGATCAACCACTGTATCACCCGTGTTGGAGGATGCTAGTATAAACAAAACGATCTGATAATCCATGCCGCTGATCCGATAAGTGGCCGGGGGATGTGTCCTATCAGCCGACGTGTGTTCTTTCCCACGTGGGTTGCCACACGTTCGCTCCGCGGCGCGGCGCGGTACCGCTAGAGTTTCGCCCCCTCTCCGAACATCGGCGGCAACCCCACGTCTTAATCATTGGTCATAGAAGGTAATTGGCTCGCAGATTCGATCACGGTGACTTCTCAACACGGCAATAAACAAGCGCGGCGCGGGAATCATTTTCGGCTCCCGTCCGCACTAGCGAAGGGAAGATCCCGTTCACACTCATGTTAAGCACTCTTGAAAAGCCCACCACGGGGGGTAGATTCCGTTCCGAACCGTTCGCATTACTGAAAGAATCCTCCCCTAACGCCCGGAGTTTAACTGCGGAGTTTGTGTTTTCGCCGCTCCGTCACTGGGCGAACAGCGAGCCGGAAAAAGTCGCTATTATCGCGGCGGGCGTGGAAATCACGTACGCCGACCTCGAATCGCAGACCAACCGCATGGCGCGGGTGCTCCGCGCACGCGGCATCCGGCGCGGTGACGCGGTCGCGCTCGTCCTGCCGCGCGGCGTTAACACGATCCTCGCGCTGATCGCCGTTCTCAAAGCTGGGGCGGCGTACGTGCCGCTCGACTCGGAGTCCCCCGCCGAACGCGTACGCCTGTGTCTCGAAGATGCCTCGCCGCGCCTTGTCATCCGCGAGAAGCGCGTTACGCCTTCGTCGGCCACACCAGACGAGCCTGGCGCGGGCGATGCCGCCCCCGAAGAAATGCTCCTCGCCGAACTGCTCGGTCAGGCAGACCGCAACTCCTCCGACCCGTTCCTCCCCGGCGAAATCGGCCTATCCGCAAACGACGTCGCGTACACAATCTTCACGTCCGGTACCACGGGGCGGTCTAAAGGCGTTCCCATTACGCACCGGAGCCTGAGCAACTTCGTCCAGGGGAACCAGGGGGTTTGCATCCGCGTGGACGGCGACGACCGCGTGTTCCAGGGGTTCTCGCCCGCGTCCGATGGCCACCACGAGGAGGTCTGGCCCACTCTCCTCGCCGGGGCGATTCTGGTCGTCGCGACAACGGACGACGTCCACTCGGGGCAGGATCTGGAGGCGTTCCTGATCCGCCACGGCGTTTCGATCATCTCCTGCGCCCCGACCCTGCTGTCTATGGTGGAGGGCGACGTGCCGTCCCTGCGCCGGATCCTGTTCGGTGCCGAGCGTTGCCCGCCCGACCTAATTCAGCGGTGGTGGCGGCCAGGCCGCGAGATCATCAACACCTACGGGCCAACCGAGGCGACCGTGGGCGCGACGTTCGCGCTCTGCTCCCCCGGCGAGACAGTAACTATTGGCAAGCCGCTCCCGAACTACTACTGCTACGTGCTCGATGAGCGGTTGCAACCCCGTGCGCCCGGCGAGGAAGGCGAGCTGTGCATCGCGGGCGTCGGGCTATCGTCCGGCTACCTCGGCAACCCCGCCCTGACCGCCGAGAAGTTCCTGCCGAATCCGTTCGTCTTGCCCGGTTGCAATAACGATATATTGTACCGCACCGGCGACCGCGCACGCGAGAATGAGGACGGCGACATCGAGTGGCTGGGCCGCATGGACGGACAAATCAAGGTGCGCGGCTACCGGATCGAGCTTTCCGATATCGAAAGCCACCTGATGAGCGAGGATGCCGTGCGCTCGGTCGCGGTGATCGTCCGCCGTGCCGACACGCCGTCCGCCGCGCTAGTCGCTTTATTAGTGCCTAAAACCGGTCTTACTGTCGACGCGGAGGGCTGTTTCGCGCGGCTTCGGCAGTCGTTGCCCGCATATATGATCCCGCAAACGCTGGAAGTGGTCGAACGGCTCCCGGTGCTACCGAGTGGCAAGATTGACCGCCGCGCCGTGCAATCCCTGTCCGGCACCGCGCTGAAAGCGGAGCGGCTGGTTGTCCTGCCGCGCACCGCCAGCGAGAAGTTGCTGTTCGGCGTATGGCAAATGCTGTTCCCGGACGCGGTGCTGTCGGTCACCGACGATTTCTTCCTGGACCTAGGCGGCTACTCCCTGCTAGCGACACGGTTCATGTCCCTGCTCCGGCACGAACACGGGTTCCCTGGCGCGTCAGTGCGTGCCATTTACGAGCACCCGACGCTGGAGAAGTTCGCGGGCTACCTGGACTCACAGATGCCGCGCCCCGTTGTCGGCACACGTACGGACAGCGCGACGCCGGGTGGCGCGGGGCGACCGGGGAACGCGGCGCATGGCTTCGCGCCCGTGCCGCGAGAACGGTACGCCGTGGCGACGCTCTGGCAAGGTCTCGGGATCCTGTTCCTATTTTTCTGCAAGGCGTTGTTCTGGCTCGCGCCCATCGTTGCCGCCGACTACTGCGACGGACTCGGCTACTCCCCGCTGGTGTCGGTCGGTGCCGGACTACTGCTGCACGCCATCTCGATCCCGGTAATCTTGCTGTTCACTGTCGCGGCGAAGTGGCTACTGGTCGGGCGGTTCCGCGCCGGGGAGTATCCGATGTGGGGCGGCTACTTCGTCCGCTGGTGGCTCGTGCAACGGCTTTTCGACCTCGCGCCAAAAGACTACCTGACGGGGACCCCGCTCGCCTCGGTCTACCTGCGGATGCTGGGCGCGAAGGTCGGGCACAACGTATTGTTCGACTCACTGGAGGTGGATTGCCCCGACCTGATCGAGATCGGCTCCGACACCAACGTCGAGAGCCTGGCCTGGGTTCGCGCCTCGTGGGTCGCGGACGGGTGGCTCCAGCTACGACCTATACGCATCGGGCGAGGCACTCTGATAGGGGTACGCTCGGGAGTCGCCGGGGGCGCGGTACTGGGCACGGGGGCGACGCTCGCCGACCTCTCATGCGCGGGCACGGGTATCGTCATCCCCGACGGCGAGGAATGGGCGGGATCGCCCGCCCGGCCCCGCGACTTCGCGCGGGAGCGGCCGTATGACCCGGCGAAACAGCCGACACCCGCGACGCGGGCGGGGTACGGGCTGTGCCAGATGTTGCTCCTGATGGTCCTGCCGTTCATCGAGCTGGCACCGTTCTGTGGCACCGCGCTCCTGCTAAACCGGCTGAACGACGCGGGTAACGCTTCGGGGCTGGGCGGGATCCGCGTCACCGCTTTGCTGACCACGCCTGCCTATGCCTTTTCGCTGATCGCGGTCGTGTGCGTGCAGATCCTGCTCGTCAAGTGGCTGGTGATCGGGCGGGTCAGGGCGGGCACCTATTCCACGCACGGCTTCTTCGCGCTCCGCAAGTGGTTCGTGGACAAGCTGATGGACCTGCACAAGGGCACGCTGATGCCCATCTACGACACGCTCTACACGCGGCCCTGGTGCATTGCGCTCGGCATGAAGTGCGGCCCGCGCGTCGAGATCGCGCTCCCGTCGCGCCTGCCCTACGACCTGATAGAACTCGGTGAGGAGAGCTTCCTCGCCAGCGACCTGTCTATCGGCCTACCGTGTAGCCGCAACGGTCTGATTCATCTGGAGCCGACCATCATCGGGCGGCGGGCGTTCATCGGGAATAACTCCGTGGTGCCGCAAGGAGCGAACGTGCCTGACGGTAGTCTGCTCGGCGCGCTGTCCGTCTGCCCGCGCGAGAGTGAAACGGGGCGCGAACCCGGCCAATCCTGGCTCGGCTCCCCCGCCTTCCGTCTGCACCGCCGTCAGCACGCCGTGGACGCCGACCCCCGGCGCACCTACGCGCCGACCGCCGCGCTCTACGCCGAGCGGCTGGCGTGGGAGACCCTGCGCATATTGCTACCGAACCTGGCGATGATCCTGATCGCGTTCTTCCTCACGCAGAGTTTCTTCCGGGTCTGGCATAGCGCGTCGCTCGGGGTCGCGGTCGCCGCGATCCCGGTACTTTATGTGGCGGCGTCGCTGGTCGGCATCGGCTTCCTGTGGCTCGCGAAGCGAGGGTTCATTGGTACCTATCGCGCGCGTACGGAGCCGCTCTGGAGCCGCTACGTCTGGAACTCGGAAACGTTCTCGATGTTCTTCCACGACTTCGCCGCCGCGCTGTTCGTCTCCTCGCTGACCGGGACCGAGTACTTCAGCCGGTTACTGCGGTTCATGGGGGCGAAGATCGGCGACCGCGCGTTCATTGATACCACCGACCTGACCGAGTTCGACCTGCTCCATATCGGCGAGGACGCGGCGATTAACTTCAACGCGCCGCTCCAGGCGCACTTGTTCGAGGACCGAATGATGAAGGTCGGGCCCGTATCGGTCGGCGACCGTTGTTCGGTCGGCAACTATTCGGTCGTGCTGTTCGACACCGTGCTGGAACCGGGTTCGCGCGTGGATCACGTTTCGCTCGTGATGCGCGGGGAAAGATTGCCCGCTAACACAACCTGGGCCGGGTCGCCGGCGCAGTCGCAAAGCGAAGAGCGGCGGGCACATGCCGCGCCCACCGCTTGACGACGCGGACGATCAAGTAGCCAGGTCGTCAATAACTGCGACTGACGGGCGTGTCGTCTTCCATGAGGGCGGCGTTCTCGTCCTACAATTCGGCCTCGACCGATTGGGGACGACGTGCGACGACCTTTGGCGCACGCTCGCGCCCGACGAACGGCAACGGGCGGCGCGGTACGCTATTCCTGAGCAACGGGACCGGTTCGTGGCGCGGCGCGGGCTACTGCGTCAGGTTCTCTCGCTACTTCGCGACACGGCACCCGAGGCGATCCGGTTCCGGTACGACGATACGGGCAAGCCGGAACTCGTAACGGACGGCCAACCGCCGCTCTACTTCAGCACCAGTTCCTCCGGCGCGGCGGCGTTGATCGCGGTTTCGCCGTCGCATCCAGTCGGGGTGGACATCGAGCGCGTACAGCCCGACATCCCGCTCGAAGCGATGATCGCCGACTGGCTCTCGCCGACGGAAGCCGCGCTGTTCCGGCAGACTCAGCCTCCGCGCCATCACGACCTGTTCTTCTCGCTCTGGGCGCGCAAGGAGGCTTATCTCAAGGCGGTCGGTACCGGGATTGGGGCCGAGTTGAGCCGCGTGAGTGTGGCCGAGCCGGGCAATGATCTTTCGCTACCGTTCCGGGTCGAAGAAGGTGGGGCGGGGACGGATGTTCGGGTCTATGCGGTTGAGGTTGTGTACCAGGTAGGGGCCGAAGACGAGTATCGGGCTGCTGTCGCCGTGGTTGGTTAGCAGTTGTCGTGGGGTTTGGGCGATGGTCGTGACCCCTCTCCCCCCAGCCTCCTCTCTCCATGTGCCATGGAGAAAGGGGGAGCACATCCGCAGGGGAGTGTCATCCGCACATAACCCATACCGACTGTGAGTTTGTGCCCGCCGCTGGGAGAACCTTCGCGCCTGCTGACAACCTCGGATGTGCTTCCCTTTCTCCATGGCACATGGGGAGAGGGGGCTGGGGGGAGAGGGGTCACGACCACCGTCCAAATCCCGCGAAAAGAGCGGGCCTCAGTCGGCGAGTGCGTTCCCCGACTCGTCCCCGCGCTCGATCTCCGCGCCGAGGCCGCGCAGTTTGCCTACTATGTTCTCGTAGCCGCGCTCGACATGGAACGTGTCGTGGATGCGGGTTTCGCCCTCTGCCGCGAGTGCTGCGACGATCAGCGCGGCTCCGGCACGCAGGTCGGTCGCCCGCACCGTCGCGCCGGAGAAGCGCGGGATGCCAGTGATGATCGCCTGCCGCCCGCCATCCGCCGATATTTTCGCGCCGAGTTTGGCGAGTTCCGTCAGGTAATGAAACCGCGATTCGTACACCGTGTCGGTGACGACCGAGGTGCCATCCGCGAGCGCGAGTACAGACGTGAACGGCTGTTGAAGATCGGTTGGGAACCCTGGGTGCGGCATCGCGGTCAGGCGCGTTTCCTTCAGGCGGCCCGTCTCCTTGCCGCGCACGTGCACCCCGTTCCTTGTCTCCTCGACGCCGACGCCCATTTCGGCCAGTTTGAACAGCACCGGGCGCAAGTGCGCGGCGTTCGCGTGGAGCAGTAGCACATCGCCGCCGGTGATCGCCGCCGCCGCCGCGAACGTCCCGGCCTCAATCCGGTCGGGCATCACCGCGAACGCCGCGCCGTGTAATGCTTTGACGCCGCGAATGGTGATGGCTCCCGTGCCCTGCCCCGAAATATCCGCGCCCATCGCCGCGAGCAGGTCACCCAGGTTTTCGACGTCCGGCTCCTGCGCCGCGTTCTGGATGATCGTCACGCCCCGCGCCAGCGTCGCCGCCATCATTACGTTCATGGTCGCGCCGACGGAGGGCAGATCCAGGTAGATGTTCGCACCACGCAACCCGCCCTTCGGCGCATCCGCCCGAATCGCGCCGTGTTCGCTCTCCACGGTCGCGCCGAGTGCCTCCATGCCTTTGAGGTGCAAGTCAACCGCCCGCGCGCCGATGTTGCAGCCCCCCGGTTGCGGGATGACCGCCTTCCCGAGTCGGGCGAGTACGGGACCGAGCACCCAGAACGAGGCGCGCATACGGGCGACCAAGTCAATGGGGGCTTCAAACTCGCGCAGTCCGGAGGCGTTGATGCGGACGGTGTGCCCGTCTCCCTCGAAGGCGACCGTGGCACCGAGGCGGCAGAGGAGTTCGGCGAGGGTTTCGATGTCGGAGATGCGCGGGACGTTGGTCAGCACCGTATCACCCGATTCGGCGAGGAGCGCGCCCGCCATTAAAGCGACGGCGGCGTTTTTAGACCCCCCGATGGGCACGGTTCCGACGAGGCGTCGCCCGCCGCGTATGCTGATACTGCGCCCGCCGACGCCGCTGATGCCTTCGCCTGAACTGTTTTCCATCACACGAGCCGCCCTCCGTGCCGCGTTTATTATGCGGCAGTATATCCGTTGCGGTAGGCGATGTAAAGGGAAGGGGGCGAAAGTTGTACGCGGCGGGCGTTGACTACGGCGCGGGTAGCGGATATACAAAGAGCAGTAATCATGTCCACGCTGATCCCGCCGCAAACACCGCCCGCGTCTCCCGCGCCCGAAGTCACGTCGCGCGATCCGCTCCACGGCATCACTCTGGAGCAGATGCTGACCGAACTCGTGGCGCAACTCGGCTGGGAGGAGATGGGCGGCAGTCTGCCGATCCGCTGCTTCACCAGCGACCCGAGCATCTCGTCGTCGCTGAAGTTCCTGCGCAAAACACCGTGGGCGCGTACGCGCGTCGAGGGGATGTACCTGCACATGACGCGGAAGCGGGAGCGGCGCGAGGCGTCGGCGAGCCGCTAACGGTTCGGATCCGTAACCGTCACATGAACCGCACGCAAAGATCTGGTTCGCGGTCTTCGAGACGGTCTAAAATCTCGTATGTGAGACGCACCGAACTGTTTCTCACGAGCGGTACATCCTCCCTGCCGAATAGTTGACGAAACATGTGCCCCCTGAACGAACCTGAGTCCGCGAAGCACGCTCAGCTGGCATCACCGGGTCGCCATGACTGGGTACAATGACCCAGGACGGGGACAAAGGTGAACGCATGACGATTCGCGAGCGGACGGAGCAGGGGGAGGCGCAACTATCACCATATGCGGCGCAGGCAGCGCATTCACGGGGGCGCGCACGGCCGGAGGAGCCGGACCCGGTGCGCACGGCGTTCCAGCGCGACCGCGATCGCGTGCTACACTCCAAAGCGTTCCGCCGATTAAAGCACAAAACTCAGGTATTCCTCGACCCCGACGAGGATCATTACCGCACCCGCCTGACACACACGCTCGAAGTCGCGCAGATCTCGCGCACCGTGGCACGCGCCCTGCGTTTGAACGAGGATCTGACCGAGGCCATCGCCCTCGCGCATGACCTGGGCCACCCGCCGTTCGGGCACGAAGGCGAGGAAGCACTTGATGCCGTGGTACAAGAGTACGTGCCCGGCGAGCGGTTTCGCCACTACGAGCAGTCGCTCCGCGTCGTTGACGTCCTCGAAAATCAGGGAGACGGGTTAAACCTGACACACGAGACGCGCGTCGGGATCGCGGGGCACAGCAAAGGGCGCGGCGACTTGTTCGCGGTGACCTCCGCCCCTGTGTACTCCGCCCCTTCCCCCCATGACGGCGACTCATCCGCGGAGGGTACTGTGCCACTCGAAGCCACGGTGGTGCGCATCTGCGACAGGATCGCCTACGTCAACCACGACATTGACGACGCGGTTCGTGCCGGGATGCTGACGCCCGGGTCCCTGCCGCGCGAGACGCTGGAACTGCTCGGGCGCACGCACGGCGAGCGGATCACGCGCATGGTCACGAACGTGATCGAGACGTCGCTCGACCAGCCGTTCGTTTCGATGAGCGAGCCGGTTTTAGGCGCGACTAACCGTCTCAAAGACTTCCTGTTCGAGAACGTATACACGCGGCGCAACGCGGCGAAGGAGGAACTTGCGAAAGCGGGCGATCTGCTCCGGCGACTGTTCCGCCTGTATATGGCGGAGCCGGAACGGATACCGAAGGGCCGCGCGACGCGCGAGATGGACGCCGCGACCCGCGCCTGCGCCGTCTGCGACTACATCGCGGGGATGACGGATCGGTACGCGAGCGAGGTCTTCCTGCGCACGTTCTTCCCCAAAAACTGGACCGCGCCGACGTAGCCAAGCGTTAAGACGGTTGGTCGGTGTCACGCCGGTTCGCCGTTGAGGATGCCGATCAGCACCGAGAGCAGATCGTCGAGGTCAGCGGGGACGCGGAACAGAGCGATGTCCTGCGTCACCATTTTCGACGCCCGGTCGAGGATCGCGAACTGCCAGATGTTGCTCAGCGAGACCGCGCCGTAAACCGCCGTCGCGTTGTCCTCCGCGAACGCGTCCGCCGCAACCATCTGTGCGCAAAGTTGCGTGAAGCCGCGCGTCATGTCGGCGTGTTTCGCCTCCACGATCACCACGGCGTTTTCTTTTTCCAGAAAGAAGTCGAAGTTGCCGTGTAGAAGCGGCGAGATCTCGACGGGGAACTCCGAGTGTAGCCGTGCTTTCGTGACGAGCGCGACTTCGAGCATCAGCGGAGCTAGCAGGAACTCACGCCGCGCCGTCTCCGAAGTCATCGAAACTACGCGGAGCGCATCGCCGATGCGCTTGCGGAGCGAGGCGGAGATTTCGGTCGTGACGGAGGCGGTTCGCGGCAGTTTCAGTTCGCCGCGCGCGAACCCGTAGCCGAGCGCGGCGAGCACCGTGTCCGATTCGGCATTGAACTCGAAGTAGTCGTCGAAGCCGCCGACGAACTTCGGCAACGTGAACAGGCGACGCGCCATTTATAAACCCTCTTACTTCGGGAGTATATCGCCCTTCGCGGCAAGCGCGGCGCGGATTGCCTTCTCCATCGCGTCCGTCTCGCCATCGAAGCCGACGGACGAGGAGTGGATCACACCCCCCGCGTCAATTATGTACTGCGTGGGGATTCCGGACACCTGATACAGTTTTCTGGAGATGTCATTGGCTTTGCGGTCAGCGTGCGCGAAGCGCAGGGAGGACAACTCCGGGTGTGCCTTGACCCAGGCAGAAAAGGCGTCTCGCTCCTCGGCATTATCCACCGCGAGGAGCACGACCGGCACTCCTTCCGCCTGTAACTTCGCGACCACTTTCTGGTTGTGGGGCATGGAGGCGACGCACGGCCCGCACCAACTCGCCCAGAAGTCTACGACCACGACCTTGCCAAGTAGATCGGAGAGTTTCACCGGTTTGCCGTCCGGGTCGGTCGCCGAGAAATCGGGCGCGGGCGTGCCATTCGCGAGAAGAGCAGGTTGCTCTGCCTTACGCTTCGCTTCACTCTCCACGCCCTCAGGGGGCGTGTAGGCGAAACTTGTCCTAGGCGTTTTGATCGGCACGTCTAAGACAATATTACGGATAACGGCGTCGCGGGTGGCACCGGGTTTACCGCCGAATCCGACGGTCTCGACTTTTCGGCAAACGATGCCGTCACGCCCGATAAAGAGCTTAGTCTGATAATCCACGACTTCCCCCTGATACTTGGAGGTCGTGTGGTAGCTCACCACGTCGCACGGCACGCCGTCCACGGTTTGCGTCTCATCCATGCGGACTTCGAGAAGCCCTTTGGTTTTCTGACTGTATCCGACCATGGAAAAAGGACTGCTATCACGGGTGTAGAACCCGCCCCATGGTTCTAATGTGGTATGTAGGTATTTCGGCTCAATGTCACCGCTCCTCCTATATGTGCGACCGAATTGCAGGGTGTGAACTTTGCCGTTGCTGACAAATGATATTTCAGGCGTCGCCGACTTTCGCTTCCACTCCTTGTATTCCGTCGCATCTCGCGGCACGATCACGCTCCAGTGGTCGTAACGCATCAGGTTAGGTTTCGCGGCGATAAGAGTGGACAGAGCGTATTGACTCGCGCCGGGTTTGAATTCCTCAGTGACCTGGCGAGCTACCATCTCATAACAGTCAGCACGGAACGTCTTCAGCGCAAACATCCTGTCGGCCGACTTTTTGAGTATCGCCATCGCCGCCGGGTCAATCTTCGGAGCGAGGGTCTCGATCAAGGGGGTGGGCGGGGTCGCGTGTGCGGGTGCCACTCCTGCGAACGGGGCGCAGACGAGCAACCCGATCAAGGTTGAAATAGTTCGGTTCATGGACATACTCCTCATCCCCTCCGATGTATGCGCATCCAGGGGGCATAGTGATTGTACCGCGCGATCTGTGGTGGCCGTCGTTCCGAAGACTTCCGCCGCTTCCTGTACAATAAGCGAACATCATGGGAAAACGAAACACAGCACTCGCCCCCGCGCACACGTGGCGGCGCGAGCGATTCTTCCGGCTGAATGAGTTACCCCGCGACGAGAGCGGAAACATTCTGTACCGCGAAGACACCGTTGAAAACTACTGGCCTTACCTCGACTGGCTCGCTGATTACCTTTATAATGCGAAACCAGTGTTGACGTTCGAGGAGCGAACGGGACTCTGGCGATGCTATGGCTCGGAAATATATTGGCGCCGGCGAACATACGAGCGAACCCGCAAAGCACTCGCCGAACTGAGTGGGTGGCTCGGCCATTTTCCGACTACGGCAGAGATGCGGGCATACGGGAAGCGGATCGCCCGTCATATATTCGCGAGTTTCAAGCACCAAATACACCCGCGTACCAGGCGGAAGCGGCAACAGCTACAACGCGAGTCGTACCACATGGCCCAGGTCTACATCTCGGAATGCGAGGACTACCAGCGTTACTTTGACGGGGGAGACATCAGCGGCGAAGAGTTCGCCGTGGAATCCGACTTCCTTGATCTCGGCTGGCGTCTCAGGATCTGGAACGAACTCCGACTCATGCCGGACAAAGCAAAGCGCGTTGCCTGGCTGGACGAATATTTCGAGGACTACCAGCAGGCAGTACACGATGACCTTTAGCGAGCCTCCTCCGCGAGCCACCGCGCCGCCTCCCGCGCGTGGTACGTCAGGATAATATCCGCCCCCGCGCGTTTCATGCTGGTGAGCAGTTCGAGCACCGTTCGCTTCTCATCGAGCAGACCACGCTCAGCGGCGACCTTGACCATTGCGTACTCGCCCGACACGTTGTATGTTGCCACCGGCACTTGCACGGCGTCGCGCACCTCGCGGATGACGTCGAGGTAGGCGAGTGCGGGCTTTACCATCACCATGTCCGCGCCCTCCTCAATGTCGAGTAGCACCTCGCGCAGTGCTTCACGCCGGTTCCCGGTGTCCATCTGGTACGAGCGGCGGTCACCGAAACTGGGGGCGGATCCCACCGCGTCTCGAAACGGCCCGTAGAACGCGGAGGCGTACTTCGCGGCGTACGACAGAATGGGAGTCTCGTCAAACCCTCCCGCGTCGAGCGCGGCGCGGATCGCGCCGACGCGCCCGTCCATCATGTCCGACGGCGCGACTATATCGGCACCCGCGTCCGCGTGCGATACGGCGGCGCGGGACAGAAGCGGCAACGTGGGATCGTTTAGCACGCGGGTCCGGCCCGCGTCAATTACGCCGCAGTGCCCGTGATCCGTGTACTCGCAAAGGCAAACGTCGGTTATGACGAGCAGTTCGGGCAGTTCGCGCTTCAGGGCGCGAACGGTGGTCTGCACCGCGCCGCGCATACTCCACGCCTCCGATCCCTCCGGATCTTTCGCGTCCGGGATGCCGAACAGCAACACGGCGCGGACGCCGTCACGCATGGCGGCCTCGCACTCACGCGTCAGTTCGTCGGGCGAGAAGTGGAACTGTCCGGGTAGTGACGCGATCGGCGATTTAATCCCGGTGCCGTTCCGAACGAACAGGGGGTAGACAAGATCGCCCGCGTCAAGGGTGGTTTCGCGGACGAGAGAGCGGAGCGCGGCGGAGCCGCGCAGTCGGCGCGGGCGGATCAAGAACGGGTTCGGATTCATGTGGGTATTTTATCGCGTTCGGGATGGGTGGGGTTCACCGACCCGCCGCCACCCGCTCCCACCGACCCGCCGCCCGCTCACGCTGCCCCATGGCACCTACATGACCCGACGCGCCACCATAACCCACACCCTAAATGCCCGCCTCGCCCGCCAAAACAACAGGCACCCCGTGGTACAATCGGAAAAATCCGCGCCGCGTTCCCGCTCACACCCGGAACCGGCGACGCGTTACGAAAGAGTTCAAGCGATGGCACTTCAGATGGTGTACATGGGCGGAAACGGCGTTTCCGCGAGCGACGGCGAGTTCCTGCCGAAAGAAACGGCGACGATCCCCCTCTTCGACCACGGCTACCTGTACGGCGACGGCGTTTTCGAGGGCGTCCGCGTCTATAACGGTCGTGCCTTCCGCCTCGAACCGCACCTGAACCGCCTGCTGTTCTCCGCCCGCGCCCTCGGCTTCGAGTTAGGCGACTTAAGCGTATCTAACATCACGGCGTCCCTGCTCGAACTCTGCCGCCGCAACGAGCACGCCGACGGCTACATCCGCGTCACGCTGTCGCGCGGCACGGGACTCGGGCTGGACCCGTCGCACATCAACACCATGCCGCGCCTCGTGATGAACACGTCGCAACTTTCACTGTATGGTTCCGCGCTCTATGAGAACGGTTTGACGATGATCACGTGTTCGACGCGAGTGCCGTCCCCGGACGCGATTGACCCGCGCATCAAATGCACCGGCAAGTACATCAACAACATTCTGGCGAAGATGGAGGCGAACCGGGTCGGTGCGGGCGAGGGCGTGATGCTTAATCAGGCGGGGAGCGTCGCGGAGGCGACTGGCGACAACCTGTTTATCGTCAAGGACGGTAACGTAATGACGCCCCCGCCGTCCGCCGGTTGTCTCAAAGGCGTGACACGTGGCGCGGCGATGGAACTTTTGACTAAACAGGGTGTCCCGGTACGCGAGGAGACCCTGACGCTGTACGACCTGTATACGGCGGACGAGTGCTTCCTGACCGGAACTGCGGCGGAGATTATACCGGCGGTGGAACTCGACCGCCGAACCATCGGCACCGGCAAGCCGGGTGACGTTACCCGCCGACTGATCGCCGCGTTCCGTGAGTTGACCGCCTCGACCGGCACGCCAATCCAGTAGAACCAACCTGATGCCCGACGCACCCGCCGAGAAAGTCTCCGAAACCCCCAAGCCTCCCGCCCCCGCGAGCGGCCACGCCCCCGACCCGCTCGTCGGCGAGGTGGTGGAGGTTTTCGAGGAGGCCAGGCAGTTCGGAGTTCACGTCGTGGTTGGTACCATCACCGCTGTTATCGTTTATTTCGGCGAGGTGGTGGTGCTTTTTGGTCAGGCGGCACGCTCCCTGTTCCGGCGCGGCGTGAATCCGGGCGACCTGTTCCGGCAGATGGCGGTGATCGGGGTCGAGTCGCTCCCGCTCGCGCTCCTGACTATCGGTTTTTCGGGGGCGGTTCTCGCGCTGTACACGGTCAACACGCTGACGACCTACGGCGCGGCGGGACTCGTGGGCGGCGTGGTCGCGCTGTCCATCGTGCGCGAGACCGGCCCGATCCTGACCGGCGTCGCTATCGCTGCCCGCGCGGGGTCCGCGATCACCGCCGAGATCGGCTCGATGAAGGTGTCGGAGCAGATTGACGCCCTGCGCTCGATGGCGATCACGCCGGTGGAGTATTTGGTCAAGCCGCGCCTAATCGCGGCATTACTGATGCTCCCGCTGATTACGCTTTTCGGGGACGCGGCGGGAGTGCTTGGCGGGGCGATCGTCGCCGCTAGCAAGGGCGTTTCGTCGTCGGAGTATTTAAACTCGGTGCAACAACTGATGGAGCCGGACGGCTCCGACATCACGAAGGGGTTACTGAAGACCGTTTTCTTCGGCGCGATTATCGCGCTGGTTGGTTGCCGCGAGGGGCTGGAGACGGAGGGCGGCGCGACCGGCGTGGGGCAGAGCACCACGCGCTCCGTGGTTATCGCCATCGTGCTGATTTTCATCGCGGACTTCTTGCTGACGTTCCTGCTGTTCAATAGAGGGATCGGGGCGTAGGTATGGCCGTGGATTTCGATGCCAAGCCCAAGATCGAGGTGCGTGACCTGCACTTCGCGGTCGGGGATCGGGAGATTCTGAAGGGGATCACCCTGTCCATCGTCGCCGCCGAGATATTGTGCGTGATGGGCATTTCCGGCGGCGGCAAGTCCACGCTGATCCGCAACATCGCCGGTCTAATCCAGCCGACTCAGGGCGAGATATTCATTGACGGCACGGAAACATCGCGCCTGTCGGAGGACGAACTGGTGCCGCACCGGGCGAAGATGGGCGTGGTATTCCAGTACGCCGCCCTTTTCGACTCGATGACTGTGTACGAGAATATCGCGTTCGGAATCCTGCGCGGGCCGCGACGCGAGCAGTACAAGCACTCGTCGCGCCTTGCCATCTCGCGTATGGTAGCCCAGCGGCTCAAGGAAGTGGGGCTACCGGGGACGGCGCAACGGCTGCCGTCGGAGCTGTCGGGCGGGATGCGGCGGCGGGTGGGCCTCGCCCGCGCCCTCGCGACTGAGCCGGAGATCGTGTTGTACGACGAGCCGACTTCCGGCCTGGACCCGGTCACGGCGGCGTTCATTGACGACCTGATTCTGCGCACCCGCGAGCGGAACCAGGTAACCTCGATTGTTGTATCGCACGACATGGGAAGTATCTTCCGGATAGCGGACCGGGTGCTCATGATCTACGAAGGGAAGGCGCAGTTTTATGGAACCGTGCCCGAACTCAAAGCCTCCAATGACCCGGTGGTGAAACAGTTCATCACCGGTAGCACCGAAGGCCCCATCCAGAACCAGCAGGGACACGCGTCGCGGCGACGCTGACCTACTTCCCGGACTCCATATGACACCAACCATTCGCTATTTTTTCACCGTCGGCATCGCGTCGGTCGTGGGCATCGCCGGATTTGTTTTCGCCATGCTGTTCCTTTCGGCGCAACTGGCGAACGGCAAGAGCCTCACGGTCACCGCCGTGTTCCAGGACGCGCACGGGGTGCAGGAGGGTAGCGAGGTGCGCATGTCGGGCGTCCGGGTCGGGAGCATCTACAGGACCACGCTCAACGCCCAGCAGGAAGCCGAAGTGCAGGTGCGTCTGGACAAGACGTACCCGGTGCCGGTGGACTCGCACTTCGTCGTGCAGGGCAGCGTCCTCGGCAACACGTCGCTCCTGAACATCGTGCCGGGTAATCCCGCGGCGGAACCGCTCAAGAACGGCGACCGGGTGCGCGGCGAGGCGCAAGCCGATTTGCAAACGCTACTGGCGTCCGGCTCGACGCTGATCCCCGAACTGAAGAAGACGCTCCAGTCGGCGCAGAGCCTCACCGCGAAATCGGGACAACTGCTCGACAACCTGAACGACCCGGCGCAAAAGCAGGCACTACGCAAAACGCTCGCGAACGTCGAGGCGATCACGTCCGACCTGAAGGAGGCGACCAAATCGCTCCCGCAAGTCACCGCCTCGCTCCCGCGCCTCGCCAGCAACGCAGAGGGTCAGTTGACCGCGCTGTCGGGCCAAACGCGGCGTCTGCTCACCGACCTGGACGCGGCGGCGGTCAGCGGCAGTCGCATCGCCAAGAATGGCGAGACTCTGACGAGCAACCTAAACGGCACGTTGCAGGAGAACCGCGCGACGTTGAAAAGTCTGCTCCAGTCGGTTGACGAATCCGCGAGCGGGCTTGCCGGGCTACTCAAACAGGCGGGGGAACTGGTCAATGACCCCGCGCTCCGCAAGAATCTGTCGGACACCACTACGAACCTCGCCGCGACGACGGCGCGGCTGGAGGCAACCACGGGCAACATCGAGCGGCTGACCGGCGACCCGCGCCTGACGGCGGATCTGCGCGACACGGTGGCGAATCTGAAAGACACGACGGAGAGCATCAAAAACGTCGCCGCGCGGGTAGAAACGATCAAGTTCCCCGGCGAGCGGCGGCGTACGCGCGACCGGGACGCCACGCCCGCGCCGCCCAGACGCGCCGCCGCGACCTCGCTGATCGAACCGGGGTTGGCGTTCGACAATTTTTATGATACAACGAACCCGCGTTTTCGCGCGGACGTGAATTACACGTTGCGCACGGGAATGAGCGGTCGCTTTTACCGCGCGGGCTTGTATGACTTGACGGAGCGGAACCAAATTAATCTCCAAATAGGACAGGCACTCGGCAGAGGCGGCGACACGGATTTAGCGTACCGGTATGGTTTGGTAGCCGGGAAGTTCGGGCTAGGGCTGGACAAATCAGTCGGGCCGCTCGACTTCCGGTTCGATCTTTACGACCCGAACCGCTTGACCGGCAATGCCCGCGCCAAATTGTATTTGAACCGGGAGCGGACGCAAAGTCTTCTGTTCGGGGTGGACGATTTGTCCCACGATAATCGCGCCGTGATCGGCGTACAGATTCGCCAGTAGGCGCGCCGACCGGCATAAAGCCGCTCGCATGCCGGAACCATTGTTACGAAGGAAAACAGTATCAGATGAAAGTTATTATGCAGCAGGACGTTGTCAAAGTCGGGCGCGAAGGCGACGTCGTTACGGTCGCTAACGGGTTCTTCCGCAACTACCTGTTCCCCCGCTCACTCGCCATGCCCGCGACCGCTTCCGCGCTCCGCGTCATCGAACGGCGCCGGGGTTTAGAGGAGAAGAAAGCCGATCAGCTCAAGGCCCAGGCCGAGACGGACGCCGAAACGCTCCGCGACAAGAGCGTGACCATCGTGGCCCGCGTCGGCACTAACGACCGGCTTTACGGCTCGATCACCACTGAGGACATCGCGGCGGCGGTGCTGTCTACGTTCGGGGTCGCGGTTGACAAGCGCAAGATCCAGATGACCGACACGATCAAGTCGCTCGGTTCCTACAGCATCGGCCTGAAGCTGCATCGCGACATCACCGTGCCCTTCACGATCGAGGTTGCTAAAGCGGCTTAGTTCTTTGAGAGCAGTGGCACGGGCGCGGGTTTGGCATCCGCGCCCATACCGCGTCGGTCACGAGGGGGTTGGGTCACGCGCATGACCCAACCCCCTCAAATGTATTGCTTCCCTTCGCAGAGATAGCGTGCTTTCGTCTCGCGCACGGCGGACGCATACGCCGACGTGGGCCTTTGCGCACAGGGCATGGACACCTCCCGCCCGACCAACCCCAGCGCGTCCGCCGCGCCGACGCCCGCGATCACGGCGTCCAGCGCGTCCCCGCCCCCGTTGCGCATGATTCGCCCCGTTGCGTCTTGGAGAGGGCCACGAACGCCGTGAGACCGTCCAGAATCTCCCAGCGCGGGCGGAGCCGCTTCGCGCCCAGCGACCCACCGCCCGGCTCTTTGTAGTTCTGGAACGGCAAGCCCATCCGCTTGAGCGTTGACGCCGGGCATGCCTCGACCAGCACGCGTTTCGCAGACGCCAGCCGGTGCGCGCGGAACGGCAGGATAACGGTGTCCAAATCGCGCCGCAACGGTCGCAGGATGTCCCACATGCCGTGGAATGTCTGGTAGATAATCCGGTAGTGGTACGAGTCGAAGGGTGCCTTGTTCTCCCGGTCCGTGGCGCGGCGGATGTGCAGGGCATCGCCTAAGAGCCGCGCCCGTCGCACGCATTCCAGCCCGACGGCGTAGGCATCGTGCTTGTAATCGCGCAGGAAGCGGAACTGCCGCGCCCAGCCCGCGCCCGGCTACATAACCTCGATAGGCAAGCCGAAGGGGGAGTCGAGTGCCCAGAGTGCGGCGTCCGAGCCTTGAATTAGGGTGCCCAGATGCGCGAGCGCGGGCGCGCGTTCGGCGGTGCCCGCCAGCGTTTCGAGCGCGGTGAGGTGGACGAGGCGCAGGGGCGCGTCGCCCGTCATCGTCGGTTCGAGCCGCGCGACCCAGGTGTTCTTGCCCGCGAGTCGCGCCCCGCTGAAGTCCACGCCATAGATAATGTTGAGTTTCAAAGCGAATGTTAGTTTACCCTGTTGGGTGCGGGCGCGGCTGGGCGAGGTTGCCTACTGATCCGCCCCGCCCGCCGCCATGTCGTGCGTCTCTCCCCGTGACATGTGGGACACCCTCGGGAGATAGGGGAGAGCCGCATGACCCATTGTCCGCCCCACGAATAGATTCCCCCTTTCTCATGGCACATGGGGAGAGGGACACGACACAGCGGGGGGCGACGAAGCGGCGACAACCCAAACCAACGTCGCCGCTACCCCCGCGCGTGCTGTATAACAAGGGTCTACACATGGATCGCTTTCGGGATATTGATAACGGGATACCAGGCACGGGCGGCGCGGGCGGCGGCAACCGGCCGCCGCGCCGTGGCTTCGGCACAGCGGGTGAGGGGAGCGACGCCTTCGGCGGCCGCGTCCCGCCGCAGAATATTGAGGCCGAGATCGCCGTGCTGGGCGCGATGATGCTCGGCGAGCGCGGCGCGGTGGAGCGGGCGTCGGAGCTGATCAGCCGCGACGATTTCTACCGCGACGCGCACGGGCAGATCTTCGACGGGATGCTCCATCTCGCGGAAAAAGACGAGCCGGTGGACATCATCACGCTCAAGGACGAACTCGGGCGGCGCGGCGTGCTGGAAAATATCGGCGGCATCGGCTACCTGATGCAACTCGGCGAGTTCGTTCCGACAACTGCGAACCTGCATTATCACGCGCAGATCGTGCGCGACAAGGCACTCCTGCGCCGTCTGATCGAGGCCGCCTCGCGCATCGCGGGCATGGCGTACGGCGAGGTGGACGAAGTAGACACCGTGGTAGACATGGCGGAACGCGCCATCTTCGAGGTGGCCCGCAAGCGCTCCGCGCAGGGCTTCATGCCGCTGCGTCCGCTCCTCAATGAGGCGTTCGAGCAGGTGGACGTCGCGTACCACGAGAAGGGCATGATCACCGGACTCGACACCGGGTTCGAGGACTTCAACTACATGACGTCCGGGTTCCAGGACGGCGACCTGATCATCATTGCTGCCCGCCCGTCAATGGGGAAGTGTGTCAAGTGGGACAACTGGATCGTTGACCCCGCCACCGGCGACCGGGTGACGATCAAAGAAGCGGTCGAGCGAAAGCAGAAAACGGTGTTCCGCCTCGGCGACGACGGCGCGATCGGCGTGTCGCCCGTGTCGGGCTGGGTTGACAGCGGCGTACAGTCGTGCTGGCGGGTGACGACGCGGACCGGGCGTTTCGTGGAGGTGACGGGGCACCACCCGTTCCTGACGGGGGCGGGTTGGACGCCGCTCCACGACATAACGCCGGGGATGGCCATCGCCGTCACGCGCACGCCCCTGGCTAGTGCCGGTCGCGGGAACGTCGTCGGAGATAGGTTCGAGCATCCCGGTCAGCTGTTACCGGGGGCGAAGGAGGCGGAATACGGGGCACGGCACCGGCAGGACGATTGCCTACCGCGCGAGATCGGGCGGTACATCGGGGCACGGCTCGCCGAACGCGGCTGGTACGCCTGCGAACTAGCGCGGCGTGTCGGTGAGGACGTTGACGCGCCGCATGTCAATACTAATCCCCACGCGCCGTATCTGTTCGACCGCGAACAGTTGGCTCGGATCGCTGGCGTATTGGGCGACGACGACCTGTGCCCTGCCGCCTCGACGGATGTTTACTGGGACGAAATCGTCTCCATTGAGCCTATCGGCGAGCACTCCGTCTATGACTTAAGCGTGCCCGATGGGGCGAACTTCATCGCGCAGGATATTTTCGTGCATAACACGAGCCTCGCGGTCGGCATCGGGCAGAATGTTGCCCTGAAAGCCGGCCCCAACGGCGAGCGGAAGACCGTCGCGCTGTTCTCGCTCGAAATGAGCCGCGAGCAGCTGGTACAGCGCATGATTTGCTCCGAAGCGCGCGTTGACGCGCACAAGTTGCGCACCGGCTTCCTCCAGGACGACGACTGGGACCGGCTGGCGGGCGCGATTCAGCGGCTCTGGGACGCGAACATTTTTATTGACGACACGACCGATATGGGGCCGCTCGAGATGCGCGCGAAGTGTCGCCGCCTCCGCGCGGAGCAGGGGCTTGACTTGGTGATCGTGGACTACTTGCAACTCATGCGCGGCTCGGGGCGCAGTAACGCGAACCGCAACGAGGAGATTACGGAGATTTCTCGCGGCTTGAAAAACATCGCCCGCGAGATGCGCGTGCCGGTGATCGCGCTCGCGCAGTTGTCTCGCGCGGTGGAACGGCGCGAGGACAAACGTCCCATGCTGTCGGATCTGCGCGATTCGGGCAGTATTGAGGCGGAGGCGGATCTGGTGTCGTTCATCTACCGCCCCGCCTACTACGAGCGCAAGCAGGAGATCCGCGCGGACGACGGGTCGCAGGGCGGCGGGGGCGGTGACGGAGGTCGGCCCGGCGAGTACGAGGGTGAAGAAGCCGAGGTCATCATTGCCAAGCACCGTAACGGTCCCGTCGGCACGGTCAAGGTGTCGTTTCTGGCGCGCTTCGCCCGCTTCGACAACCTCGCGAATCGCGAGGATAGCCCGTTCTAGGGAATGGATTCGTCTTCCGACGGCCCGCCCCGACATGTGCGGGTTATTCGCGCCGCGCGGGACCGCTCGCCGGATTTGCCCGATTCACGCCACTCCCCGCCGCCACGCGGACGCGGTAAAATAGGCGCGGAACGGTAACTATTTCATGGCAGGCACACGAAACATGGCAACCACGCAGAAACAGGTTCGGCAGGTTCTTCTAATCGGCGGGAGCATCTTCGCGCTCTCGATGGCGTACGGGAGCGGGATGCGGTCGCGGGTACGCGAGATTCAGCACAACTACGAGTTGTACAAAATCTTCCGGCTGAAGGCGCGCGGCGGGCAACTCGACGTGCAGGCGAACCAGGCGCAGATACACCAACTCGAAGCACGGCGTCTGCTCGACATCGCGCGGAAAGACCTGGGGCGCGGCGACACGGGGGCGGCTAAAGCAACCGTCGCCGAAGCAATCACGCGGCTCCGAACCGCGCAGATCGCGAACGCCGCCACGACCGCGGACTTCGCCGGGCTGATCACCGACCTCGGTAACCTATCTCTCGCGGACGCCGCAACGGCGGCGCGGTCACTAGACGGGTTCGCCACCACCATGGACGAGAAGTTCGCCGCGTCGAACGTGCTACCGGCTCCGGACACTCTCTCGCCGGTAACCATCCCGCCCCCGACCGATAACGAGAAACCGACGCTCGGCAACGACGTCACGCGGGTGAACTAGCCTATATTGGTATCGTGTGAGGAGGGGCGCGAATGAACACGGAACGGCTGACGCCTTGGGCGAACTTCGCGGGGATCGTGCTCCTGATCGGGGCGATCACGCTCGGGGTACGCTACGTGCTCGCGCCCCACCACTTCACGCAGGGGGGTAGCGGGGGCGCGGGCGGGATCCCGCCTGGCACGGGGATACGCACGGTGCAAACGACCTTCACCGGCTACGACACACGAACGAGAAAGGAGTGGACGGTGAGGGCGGACACGGTCGACATTAGTAGCGACCGCTCCCGCGTTGAGGCGCGCGGCAACGTGGAAGCCCGCCTTTTCGACGCGCCGAGCGGCAGGCTACGTGCGCTCGTCACGGCCCCACTCGCCGTCTTCTCCCGCAACGCGAAGACGCTACAGGTTAGCGGCAAGATAGTCTGCCGTGTCCCCGGCGACGGCGGAGTGCGTGACCTGAGCGTGGACGCCGAGACGCTGATCTGGAATGTCGGCGCAAAGCAGGTTTTCTGCCCCGGCGAGGTGCATTTCGTTCTGCCAACCGGGACGGGGAAAGTGCGCGGGCGCGACCTAACGCTCGATCTTGTCAGTCGCGGGTGGACGCTGAGCAAATTCCATGGCGAGTTCACAGTACACGCCGGTTCGGGCGGGGCACCGCCGACTCTACCGATCTCGCTCAAGATCCCAGCCCGCTGAAAGAGCAGAACCCCACCGCGGCTATTGCCGCGGTGGGGTTCCCGGTCTGTCTCCCGCGCTACTTGAGCACGGAGGCGATGGGGTGGCTGACGCCGTTGCTGGCGCGGATGTCCTCGCGCAACACCGGCACCCCGTTCACGTCCACCGTGCCGTCCGGGTTCTTCGACACCGTGAGCGTGTCCCCCGCCGCCGTCGCAAGCGGGAAACCCGCGTCCAGCTTCTCCAGGTCCCGGACCCCGTACCGCCCGAACACC
>JAYUUO010000279.1:0-23010 GCA_043754515.1 Armatimonadota bacterium | reverse complement strand
CGGTCGGGGGGGCCGACCGCAGGACGCGACCACCGATCAGCACCCGGCGACAAAGCCCCATGGTCCGAACTCACACTCGCCGTGAATACCTCTCCAGCCGCGCTCGGAGCCTATCGAATACGCCCGATGCGGTTCGGGGGCCAGAACAGTACCACGGCGTGCCCGACGACTTTCTCGCGCTTGAGCGGTCCCCAGATGTGCGAATCCTTGCTATGGTTGCGGTTGTCACCCATCATGAAAAACTCGTCCGGCCCGAGTTTGAGCGGGGGCTGGGAGTTATCCGGGAAGTTGTAATCCGGGTCCTCGTTCGTGAAGGGCTCGGCGAGGGGCTCGCCGTTGCGGTAAACCTGCCCCGGAATGATCTGGATTCTGGAGCCGGGGTGTCCGAGTGCCTGAGCGAGATCGCCAAGCCCCACCGTCCGCTTATTATCTACCAGGACGTGGTCGGGGAACAACTTGATTGTGGTATCCGGGTACAAACCCATCTTATCCCGTAGGTAGGCGTGGATGTCCGTTGAATTGTACGTGCGAAAGTCTATCGCCTCGCCGTCCACCAGCACCCGCGCCTCCCGGACCTCGATGGTATCGCCGGGGGTACCGATGAGCCGCTTGATAAAGTCAACATTCGGCACGCCGTCGCTCGCCGTCAATGGTGCCTCGAAGACCACTACGTCTTCGCGTTTCGGCTCATGCAGGCGGTAGGAGAACTTGTCCACGATCAGCCGATCCTTGACCAGGAGCGTGGATTCCATGCTCTCGGACGGGATGAAGAATGCCTGCGCGACGAAGGGCCGGATGAGCAAAAATGCCAGGATGAGCACGAAGTTCACCGTGTCGCAGGTCTCGCTGATCGTCCGCGCCCAGGGATCTTTTATCTTCGCGAGCGCGGCGCGTATCAGGGTCAGCGCGACGACAACGGCGACGATGAAGACGGGGTCGATATTGGCAAGTTGGTCGGTTAGTTGGGTGGATGGTTGCATGATGATCGTTTCGCGGGCGTGAGGGTGGCGTTGCTTCTAGAGCGATACGGGTAAGGTTATCGTGAATCGGGTGCCTTGCGCCAGTTCGCTTTCGACGTGAACGGTACCCCCGTGCGCTTCCACAATGTGCTTTACGATGCTCAAGCCGAGTCCGGTTCCCCCGGCACCGCTCCCGTTCCCCTCAATGCTCTGGAAGCGGCGGGCGCGATCTGCCCGCCAGAACCGCTCGAAGATGCGCGGCAGATCCTGCGACAGGATGCCGATGCCGGTGTCCGCGACGGTCAGCACCGCCTCCCACCCGCTGTTCGCGGGCCGTACCTTGATGTCGGCGATCACGCGCCCGCCGCGCGGCGTGTACTTGATGGCGTTGTCGAGCAAGTTGAAAAGCACTTGATCCATCTGACTCCGGTCGGCGTCCACCGGCACCGACTCCGTCAAACGCGTCGGCTGTATAGTCAAGTGGATGCCGTGCCGCTCGGAGTGCGCCGCGACCCGCGCCCCGACATCGGACAGGAGTTGCGACAGGTCGAACCGCACGGGGTCCGGCCTGCCTGATTCGGCCCGCGACAGTTCGAGCAGATCGGTGGACAGTGAGACCAGACGATCCGCCTCGCGGATGATGGTTTCTAAAAAGCGCGGTCCGGCATCGGGGTCGTGTCGGGCACCGTCCAATAGAGTTTCCGCCATCGCACGTATCGAGGCGAGCGGGGTACGCAGTTCGTGGGAAACGTTGGCGACGAAGTCAGTGCGCACGGTGCGCAGACGGTTGATCTCAGTCTGGTCGGACAGGGCGAGTATCGCGCCGCCGCCCAGCGATTCGGGCACGGGCGAGACGCGGGCGCGCACCTGACGCTCGCGGCCCCCGACCAGCCGCGTCTCCGTTTCGCGGGAAGCGCGTGCGGCCATGGCGGCATCGAACAGGTCGGACAGGGCGCGGACATGAGTCGCCTCCAAGAGCGTCCGCCCCACGATCTCGCTGGGCGGCGGCGGATACGCGACGCCGAGTAATTCGCAACCCGAAATATTGATGCTGGCGATGCGCCCGTCGTTCTCGATCCCGATCACCGCCTCGAAGATAAAGTTCGCGTCCAGGGAGACGACGCGCGGCATCGCGTTTGTGTTCGGGGGCGGGCCATCCGGCGTGTCGTGCGTTCGCATAAGAGTTCCTTCGTCGCTACGGGGCGGGTAATGCTTGTTATCTCTCCGCCCCGCCGAGGCGGTACCGTCCCCTCCTAAAGGCGACGGGTTATTCTAGGAGCCGACGAATTTATACCCGATTCCGCGCACCGTGAGCAGGTATTGGGGCTTCCCCGGCACCGGCTCGATCTTCTCGCGCAACCAGCGAATATGAACATCTACAGTGCGATCATCCACATACGCGTCCTCGCCCCAGACCCGGTCCAGAAGCGTCTGTCGGTCAAAAACGCGTCCGGGGTGCGCCGCGAGAAGCGCGAGCATATCGAACTCCTTGCGCGAAAGGGTGAGCGTCTTGTCCGCCGTGCGGGCCTCGCGCTTCTCCACCTCAATCACCAGACCCAGTCTCGAGGACGCCATAATGGTAGGCGTCACCGGCAGGGGCATGCCGAGCGTTCCGGGCAGGGTGGGGGGAGTAACCTCGCCGCTCTGGGTGCCGCGCCGGAGCAGTGCTTTCACGCGCGCCATCAGCTCGCGCATGCCGAACGGTTTGATCAGGTAATCGTCCGCGCCGATCTCCAGGCCATGTACCCGATCCCCTTCGGCGACGCGGGCAGTGAGCATCAGGATCGGCGTGGTACTCCCGCTCTGGCGGATGAGACGGCAGATGTCAAAGCCGCTCCCGGACGGGAGCATCACGTCAAGAATAACAAGGTCCGGCTTCCGCTCGCGGAACAGGCGGAGCGCGGCGTCGGCGTCGCCCGCCACCAGCGGCGTGTATCCCTGCTGGCGCAGGTTGTACGTCACGGCGTCAACGATGGCGGGTTCGTCGTCCACGACGAGGACACGCGCGGGGGCATCGGCGGGCGGTTGTTCCGGCGGCGTGGGAACGGCGGGTGGCATGATAAAGGGTTCTTCTCGTCTCGGGCGTCGTGAAAAATTGCGCGGGACCGCGCCGCGAGGGCGAGAGCGTCCGCCGATTGATAACCCCCGACGAATTGCCGGATACCACACTATACCGCGATTCGCGGGAGTCCGGCCCGCTTTATTTGCCGGTCGGGTTCGCTTGACTTTTCATATATATGTTATTACAATAAATCAGAATATTAGGAACGGAAGGTTGCGCGTGGAAGAGACGAAAAAAGAGGGCAAAAAGAAGGGCGCGAAAGGACGGTATGACGCGGAAGCCGCGCCGCCATCGGAGGCGGCGGGCGATAACATCGCGCACCTCGTCGGGTCGCTACACGACCGACTGAGCGCGCTGACGTTCGAGATCACGGCGTTGCGCGGTGACCTCGGCGCGAAGCCCGCTAAACCCAACAAGCGCGGCGCGTCTGCCCCGCCCCCCCCGCGAACCGTTCCGCCGCTCTCGGCCGCGCCCGACGTGCTACTGGGCACGCTACAGAGCGAGGCGATGAGCGCGGCGCGGGAGGGCGGGACCGCCGCAGTGGTGCTGACCGCGTTCGCGCAGGCACCGGCTCGGGACGACATCGAGACCGCCGCCGCGCAGACCACCATCCTGTACCTGCTCTCCGATGCGCTTGAGAACCAGGGGAACGTGCCGGGGGAGTCGGAGGGCGAGGAGGCACCGTGGGCGCGGGCGGCGCGTATCGCGGCGTCGTTCGGCGCGGAGCCGCGCGTCCTGATCGCCCGCCTTCTGCTCACGGAGGCGACGCGGACCGCGACCCAGCTCGGCACGGACGCCAACCTGAGCACGGGGTCGCTGTACCACCACCTGCGCGAGATGACGCACGCGGGCGTGCTCCAGGTCGTGTCGCGCAACCGGTACGCGCTCACGCCGCTCGGACGCCGCGCCCTGCTCTGTCTGCTCGCGTGCGCGAAGGACGGGGCATGAGCACGTGACTACCCGGTAAACCTCCTGTATAATGGTCGCGAAAGGTCGCCTTGATGCCAATACCGCCGTTCGCACGATCCGCCTACCGTTTCGTGTTGCTATTGTTCGCTCTTACCGTGCTTCTGATTAGCGCGCCGCACCGCACCGCCCTGGCATTACCACCGGGTAAGACCTGGGTCGAGAAAGCCACGGCCGCTTCCCCCGTCGCCGGTCAGAAGCGGCTCGCCCTGATAGTCGGCAACACGCACTACGGCGGGGCGCACGATCTCAAAAATCCCGAGAACGACGCCAAGGCGGTAGCGGCCGCGCTTGGCAAACTCGGCTTCACCTCCGTCATTCTCTTGGACGGCTCGCGGGAGCAGATGCGCGACGCCGTGCACGGGTTCGCCGATCGCATCCGCGCCGCCGGGGACGGGGCGGTTGCGCTACTCTACTACTCCGGGCACGGGATGCAGGTAGACGGCGAGAACTACCTGATTCCTGTCGGCTTCAAAATGCCCACCCGTCACGAGGACATCGCCGAGTACGCGCTGTCGGCGCAGAAGGCTCTCGACGAAATGCAGGGGGCGAAGGCGCGGGTGAACATAGCGGTACTCGACGCGTGCCGCGACAACCCGTTCGAGGGGAGCCGCTCGCTCGGCGGGCGCGGTCTTGCCAAACTCGAAGCGCAAGGAATGCTGATCGCGTACGCGACGGCGGCGGGGCGCACGGCGGACGACAACGCGGCGGGGGGCAACGGCCTCTACACGGCATTTCTTCTGAAGTTCCTGCAAACGCCCGGTCTGCGGCTGTACGACGTGTTCAAGAGCACGAACAAGGCGGTGTACGACGCTAGCAAGCACGAGCAGTTCCCGTACCTGTACGACGGGCTGATTGACGACGGCGACTTCTACCTGTTGCCGGGCACCGCCGCCGTCCCGAACCCGGAGCCGGTAGTGACAACGGCGGACACGCGCGTCGTGGACACGAAGGCGCGGTTGACCGTCACGACCAACGTGCCGGGGGCGGTCGTAACGGTGGACGGGAAGACGGCGGCGGACGGATCGTTCGCGATGAACCTGTTAAAGACGACCGAAAAGCGGGTCGCGGTGGGGGTGACGGCGGATGGGTACGAAGGCAAACTCGTGACGGTGAAACTCACGCGCGGCAGGACGGTGACGCTTCCGGTTGTGCTTACGGCGTTGCCCCCGCCGGAAGCGACGGCGGATACGACGGTAAGTCCGGCACCCGCGCGGCCTCTCGCGCCGCCGCTGACGCTCGCGGAGTACAAGGCGCGCATGATCGGCATCCCGCCGGGCAAGTTCGCGATGGGTAGCGAAGGCGGTAATAAAGAGGAGAGACCGGCGCGTAAAGTCTCCCTATCGGCATACCGGATCGGCAGAACCGACGTCACGGTCGCGATGTTCGGGGAGTTCTGCGCGGCGACGAAGCGGGCGATGCCCAAAGATCCGGACTTCAACCGGGGGTGGGCGCGGAAGGGCGACCCGATCGTGAACGTGTCGTGGGACGACGCGCGGGCGTTCTGTAAATGGGCGGGCTTGAAACTCCCGACCGAGGCGCAATGGGAGCGGGCGGCGCGGGGAACGGACGGGCGCAAGTATCCATGGGGGACCAAGTTCAACGAGTCGAGCCTGTGGTGGAGTAAGGCGAAGGCGGGCAACGCGGGCGGCACGCATGTCGTCGGCGAATTTCCAGGGGGCGCGAGTCCATGTGGTTGCCTCGATATGGCGGGAAACGTTTCGCAGTGGTGCGAGGACGTCTACGACGAAGGGTTCTACGCGAGCCGTGGCGGAGCGGACACCGACCCGGTGAACGAGACAGTGGTCGAGAAACACGCCCCGCGCACAAATATGTGGCATCGCTACAGCGTGGGAGAGATCCGCGATGGTTTTAAGCGGAACAAGACGGGCGGGGTGCGTCGAGTGGTGCGCGGCGGCTCCTGGACGGACAGCAAGCCCGATGCGTTCCGCACGGCGGCGCGGGATAGCGAAGCGGTGACGACACACAGCGATAGCATCGGCTTCCGCGCCGTCTCGTTGTAGGGGCTGACGCCTTGACCTGCCCGCGGTGCCGTGCTACCATCCCTTGACATGCTCGATATAAAACGAATCCGAACCGAACCCGACGCCGTGAAAGCGGCATTGCTGAAGCGCGACCGCGCCGCCGCCGACGCGATTGACGACCTGCTGACGATGGACGTCGAGCGGCGCAAGCGCATGACCGAGGTGGAAACGCTCAAAGCGGAGCAGAACCGCTTCGGGCCGCAGATCGCCGCCCTGAAAAAATCGGGGGGCGACGCGACCGCGTTGCTCACTGAGGCGACGGCGATACGGACGCGGATCGCGGTTCTCGAAGACGGCTTGAAAGAGATGGAGTCAGCGCAGGAGGCCGTAGTCAGCAAACTCCCGAACACGCCGCTGGGTGACGTTCAGGCGGGCGGAGAGGCGGACGCGGTGGAGATCGCCCCGGCGTCGCGGCTCTTTCGACCGTTCGATTTCGCGCCCAAGCCGCACTGGGAACTGTGCGAGGCGCACGGCCTGGTGGATTTTGAGCGCGGCGTCAAACTCGCCGGATCGGGCTTTGTCCTGTACAAGGGCTTAGGGGCGCGGTTGCAACGCGCCCTGATAGCGTTCATGCTCGAAACGCACGCCGAAAAGCACGGCTACACTGAAGTCGGAGTGCCATATGTTTTGAACCGCGAGTCGGTCACGGCGTCGGGGCACCTGGTCAAGTTCGCGTCGGAGATGTACCGCGACGACGAATCGGACCTGTTCTTTTTGCCGACCGCCGAACCCGCGCTGGTGAACATCCATCGCGGCGAGATCCTCGAACCGGGGATGCTCCCGCTCAAGTACATGGCGCATACGCCGTGCTGGCGGCGCGAGGCGGGCGCGGCGGGCAAGGACACGCGGGGTTTGCAACGCATCCACCAGTTCGACAAGGTAGAGATTTTCCGCTACGTGTTCCCCGAGGACTCCGACGCCGCGCTCGAGGAGATGACCGGCGAGGCGTGCGCGATTCTGGACGCGCTGGAGATCCCGTACCGATTGCTACGGCTCGCGGGCGGCGACATTTCGTTCGCGGCGGCGAAGACGTATGACGTCGAGGCGTGGTCGCCCGGCATGGGCAAGTGGCTCGAGGTCTCGTCCGCGTCCAACTGCACCGATTTCCAGGCGCGTCGCGGCAACATCCGCTTCCGTCGCGACGCCGGGGCGAAGCCGGAGTTCCCGCACCTGCTGAACGCGTCGGGCCTAGCACTGCCGCGCGTGGTCGCCGCCCTGCTCGAAACGCACCAGAACGCGGACGGCACGATCACGATCCCCGCGCCGCTCCGCCCGTATCTGGGCGGGCGTGAGACGATCGGCTAACCTGTTCGAGTCCAGGCCGCCCCGGAAGAAGACTGACCGTATGACAACCGCGATGCTGGAAATGCCGGTACACGTTGGTAAAACGTCCACGGCTAAGGACGACTCTTACATACCCCGCCCCGCGTTCGTCAGCGCGAGGAAGTATCTGGTACGCGAACGCGCGGCATTGGATAAGCACGAATATGTCAACGGGGAGGTACGCGAAATGTCTGGTGCCAGTCGGTTCCACAATCTGCTCGTCGGGAATATCGTTACTGTCTTGAATCTCGCGCTCGCCGGTCGCGAGGATTGTGAAGTGTATCCTAGCGATATTCGCGTCCAAACCCCGCTGACGAACCCGTATACCTACCCCGATGTCGTCGCGGTGTGCGGCGACCCCGTATTCACGGACTCCGAAGTGGATACGCTACTCAACCCGACCGTGATCGTGGAGGTTCTTTCCCGGAGCACCTCGGACTACGACTGGAGCGACAAATTCGCCAGTTACCGCACGATCCCTTCGCTCTACGAGTACGTACTGGTGTCACAGGACACCGCGCGAATCGAGGTATACAGTCGCCCGGCGGGTAGCGGCGATGCAACCCGCTGGATATACGAGGTCGCGGAAGGCGCGGCAGAGATCGCCTTCCTGCGTTCCGTAAGCGTCACGCTCCCGCTTCTCGACATTTACCGAAAAGTTGTGTTACCCGCGTCGCGCGTGCCCGCCGACGGAGACACAGAGGAAGTCGCGCCCGTCGCATGAGGATACTGATCGTAGCCGCTTCCGAGCTAGCCCACGACATGCGCGACGTCCTGACGAAACGAGGGCACGATGCCGGGGTCGTCACCGGCGACGATGAGGCGTACGCATTGCTCGCTGGCGACACCGCGTACGCCTACCGCGTCGTGATCGCCGACGCACTTGTAATGCGGGAGCCGGACGCGGCGATTTTGATGCGCCGGCTACGCGCGCTACGGAAGCCGGGCGACCCGTACCGGTTCGTGATCCTGCTCACGACGCGGGATCGCTCCGAGGCCCGCCGCCTGGCTTCGGAAGCGGGCGCGGACGATCTCCTGCCCGCGCCGTTCGACATAGAGGAACTGCTTGCACGGCTCGCGATGGCGGATCGGGTGATCAGTTTGGAAGACGAAGCGATGCGAATGTCGGCGTGGATGCCGCCTCCGGCCGAGCTAACACCTCCCGAGACAGGGGATGACCACCTCGACTACTCTGGACACGAACTAGAATACTATGCCCAATTGAATGATGCCGCGCAAGCAACAGCGGTTGCGGAACAGGAGGAGATGGCATTACGCGAGGAAGCAGCAAAGCGGTTCCTGTTGCGGGCGGTACGTGACTTCGCGGCGATGGAAGTTCACTTCCACACGAATACGGAGGGTGGCTACGATTGCCGGGTCCGCGTCCCGAGCTACAAACTGGTGCCGCTGGGGGCCGATGTGAAGGAGACGCGAATCGCCGGTGAATACTACCGCGATAACGCCAGCATCAGCGGACGGAGAACGCAACGGAACTTCCTCTCTATCTAGTCGAATTATTGGTCGCCGGGCGACAGTCCGGCGGCGCGTTGCTGTTGCACGGCAGTATGGCCGACACGGGACAAATCAAAGCCACCGCGCAGGCATTATACAACCACGTTAAAAGTTCCGGGTCGTTGACCATTCGGGTGGATCATGCTCACGCCGATAGCATACACTCGCAGGTTCCAGAAGTACTGGCGCAATCGCCGGACGTCCTTTTCGTGAACGAACTGGTGGACCCGGTGACGGCGGTTGACCTCGCGGTGCAGGCCGCCTTGAGGGGGCTGTTTGTGATTTCTTACCGACAGGCGAAGGACCGGAAGTCTGCACTGATGCTTTCGCGCGGGATTGACATGAGCTCGAGACGGCACTGATCGGCGTGCTATCCATCCAACCGCTCGCGGCGGACGGCTCCAACGCGGGCAACCGCTACGAACTCAAAACGGCGGACGAGCTATTCGCGGAGTAACGGTAAAACAAAATTCGCTCCGAACCGGAAGCGTTACTTGATCGCGGGGGTGCGAACCCCGCCGGATTTGTTGGCCATCAGCGTCCGAATATCTTTGCGCGGCGCGGCGGACGGTGTCCCCCCCGCGTCCAGAACCTCACGGTCGCTATGCCATTATAATGTCGGTTCGTCGAGATGGGTGGTAGTCCCGGAGCCGCACTGGTGCCGATCACGCATCTGGAGGACCCGGATAGCGATAAGGTAATTGGCGAACCGTCGCCGGAGGAGATAGCCCCGCTCGCCGCGCTGGCGGGGGCGCGCGGTCGTCGCCAGGCGGGTACTCTGTAACTTCGACAAAAAAAGGTGACGTGGAAAGTAATCCTATGAAAATAGCGGTGATCGGGGTCGGCGGGACGGGCAGCGCGGCGTGCCGTCATCTGGCGAAAGCGGGCCACGCAGTGGTCGGCTACGAGCGGTTCCGCGTCGGGCACGCGCTGGGCAGTTCGCACGGCGAGTCGCGCATCATTCGTTACACCTACCCCGATCCGCTGTTCACCCGGATGATGGGCGACGCGTATCCGCTCTGGGACGACCTGGAGCGGGAGGCGGGCGAGGAGCTGTTCGTGCGTTGCGGCGGCGTGCTGATCGCGCCGCCGGATCATCCAGATCTGGTCGCCAGCCGGGATTCCATCGCGGCGGCGGGCCTGCCGTTCGCGGTGCTGTCGCCGGAGGCGACGCGGGAGCGGTTCCCGGCGTTCCGCCTTGCGCCGGACGAGGTAGCCCTGTTCCAGCGCGACAGCGGCTTCCTGCGCGCGGGCCGGTGCGTACTCGCGCAGGCGCGGCTGGCGCGGCTTCACGGCGCGGAGATCCGCGAGGGGTGCGTGGTCACCCAAGTCGGTGCCGAGGGTGGCCGCCCGTTCGTCGAGACCGAAGCCGGGCGCGAGTCCTACGACGGCGTGATCGTCGCGGCGGGGGCGTGGATCGGGAAACTCCTGCCACCGCTTTCGCCCGCCCTGTCGGTCGAGCGGCGGCAGGTCGTCTACCTGGCGACGCCGACGAACCCAGAGCAGTTCGAGCCGACGCGGTTCCCGGTCTGGATTGACGCCGCCACGCTCTATTACGGCTTCCCGAGCGACGGGCGCGTCCCCGGCATCAAACTCGCGTCGCACGTCACGGGGGAGCGGGTGGACCCCGACGCCGACGGGCGCGAGCCGACCGAGGCCGCCGTCGCCGACGCGGTCGCGGTCGCGCGCCGCCGCTTCCCAGATGCGGGCGATACGGCGACGTGGACGCAAGTCTGTCTGTACACCAACACAGAAAACGAAGACTTCATTCTGGATCAGGTGACCGGCTTGCCGAACGTGCATGTGGTCAGCGGCTGCTCCGGCCACGGCTTCAAGTTCACCGTGTTGCTTGGGAAGATTGCGGCGGATCGAGTGGCAGGAGACGAATACGGACGCGACCTGTCGCGCTTCGCCTACCAGAACTTCGCCAAATAGGGTAGGAGATGAGCGCGGGAAGTACACGGCGATGACCGGCGAGCTAGGTACCCGCGCCTTCGGCAAAATCGCCGGTGCATTACCTGGAGCCGGAGGCTTCGATGATCACGGGGCTGCCGCTGGTGGGGACAAATCGGGTGTTCGGGGGCGTGGTCGCGGTCGGGAGTGCGCAACGCCCCTAACCGCGAGCAGGAAGCGGTTCACCTTCCGTTCCCCCGAACTGTGAATGCCTACCCGAAAACATGCTAAAATAGGCGCGCGGCACCGCCGCGGAATCCCGAATCCCGCTCCCGCCTGAAATCGTCTATAGCCATGCAAACCACCAACCCCGTCGGCGTCGTCCCGCTCCAGTACGATGCCTTCCGAAAGCGCGACCCCGAAACCTACACCACCGAGCGCATCTACACCGAAATCGCCGCCGCCGGGTATGTCGGCGTCCCCGCCGGGCCGTATACGGGTGAAACACCCGCCGATGTCGTCGCCCGCCTTGCGGCATTCGGCCTGCGCCCCGCGCCGGCCTACCTCGCGGGCGGCGAGCCGTGGAAGTCCGCCAACCGCGCCCCGCTGGTCGAGAAGGCCCGCCGCTTCGCCGCGTTCGCCGCCGAAGTCGGGGTGTCGGAATGCTTCGTGGATGCCGACGGCTGGGGCTACCACACGAAGTCGGGCGTCACGCGCCCGGAAATAGCGGGGCGTGTCACTGCGAGCGACGGGCTGACCGATGCTGAGTTCGGCCACCTGGCCGACACGCTGAACGCGGTCGGGGCGGCGATGCAAGCCACGGGGAATATCCGCGCCTGCCTCCATAACCACGTCGGCACCGTGATCGAGACCGAAGCCGAGTTCGAGCGAATCCTCGCGCTGACCGACCCCGATTCCGTTTTCGTCGGGCTGGACACCGGGCATCTGGCGTGGGCGGGCGCGGACGTCGGCGCGTTCGCCGAGCGGCACGCGCCGCGCATAGGCGCGATCCACCTCAAAGACATCCACCCCAGCGTGCGCGAGAAGGGCGTCGCGGAGGGCTGGAAGTACGCGACGTTCATGCAAAACGGGCTGTTCGCGGAACTGGGTGAGGGGGCGGTTGACTTCGGACGCGTGCTGACCGCGCTGAAAGGGGCGGGGTACGGCGGCTGGCTACTCGTCGAGACCGACGTCACGACGAAGGCGACGCCGGCGGAGAGTTTGCGCGTGAGTCGGGAGTGTTTACGGGGGATGGGGTACTAGGTGGTAGAACTAGTTTATGGACTGGAAACGATCTGTTGCCACTCCTCGGCATTAACGAACTGCGATAGGTACTTGGTGTTCGTACTTGCTACCAGATAATTGGCGGTATCCATGTTGAAACTCCGTACTTGCGCGCAAAGGATAATGTCGCCATCCAGAGCATCGTCGCTCGCGGTAGGACTTCCTGAATTGCGCGACTGCGCTTACAGTCGGGCGGCATCCTCAAGGTGTGACGTGATCAAAGGGACGAACCGTCCTGGTTGAAAGCACTATGTCACAAGCCGTTGCCGTTGGGCGGCGGCACCGCGCCGCTTGATCTCGCGTAAAACCTCATAATAGGCGATGGCGGGAACGAGAACGGTCGCGCCGTTATTTTCGCAATCGGTGAGCCACTGGCGGCAGGTTTCGGATGTAGGACGGCTAGCCCCCCGAACTGGACCGATCTGAACCACGCAGTTGCTCAGAACACCCGTGTCGAGGAATATTATGGCAGGTATCAAAAAATGGGCCGCATGACGGTGGCCGCACGTTCGGCGTTGATGCCTTGCTGAAACTGTTCCCAGAGCACGGCTTGCGCACTACGCTCGGCATCGGTTAGATTTTCATCTTCCTTCTCTCACTCCTTGAACAGAGATTCCGAGGGAGTCAGCGTGGCATCATTGGGCGCGGGCATGGCAGTCGGCGTACCATCTTGCGCCTGCCACCTGGAAAGCAGGGCCTGGACACCGGCATGGGGGGTTCGCTCCGGCGTCACATACGGCAAAAGGTGGGCGATATATTCGCTGGCATTCACGCCTTCGCGGTCAGCGTAGGCGCGTACAGCACTTTCGATTTCGGGGGCTAGTTCTAAAGACATGCGGGTTACTCGTCAGACTCACTAGTACCGTATACCACAAGCGGGCTGCCGGACACAACGAGGTGAACTGATTACGGCATAGTCCGGTTCCTTGACCGCGGATGCTTCGCGGCGCAGGTGCGTAGACGTTCCCGGTCGGCGCGGTTCGGTTGTCTTGCCCCCTCTCCCCTAAGCGCGACGACTGACCCGAACGAAGCACTCCCGACGCGCACCGTTCCACTACGCCCTTCATTCCGCGATAATATAAAGGGCGATGATCACCCCCGACGCCGCCACGGCCCCACCCGACCAACCCGAACTGACGATCCTGATGCCCTGCTTAAACGAGGCCGAGACGCTCGAAGTCTGCGTGCGCAAGGCGCGCGGCTTTCTCGACTCGCGCGGCGTGTCTGGCGAGGTGCTGATCGCCGATAACGGCTCCACGGACGGCTCGCAAGACATCGCGGCGCGGTGCGGCGCACGGGTCGTCTCGGTCGCGGATAAGGGGTACGGCGCGGCGTTGATGGGCGGGATCGCGGACGCGCGGGGGCGGTTCGTGATCATGGGCGACGCCGACGATTCATACGATTTCACGAACCTGATGCCGTTCGTCGAGAAGCTACGCGAGGGCTACGACCTCGTGATGGGCAACCGGTTCAAGGGCGGGATCGCGCCCGGTGCCATGCCGCCATTGCACCGCTATCTCGGGAACCCGGTGCTGACTGGAATCGGCAAACTGCTCTTCCCGTCCCCGTGCGGCGACTTTCATTGCGGTTTGCGCGGCTTCAGCAGGGACGCGGCGCGGCGGATGGATCTGCGCACGACCGGCATGGAGTTCGCGTCCGAGATGGTTGTGAAGGCGACGATTTTCGGAATGCGAATTGCCGAAGTGCCGACCACGCTCGCGCCCGATGGCCGGTCTCGCCCGCCGCACCTGCGCTCGTGGCGGGACGGCTGGCGGCACCTGCGCTTCCTGCTCATGTACTCGCCGCGCTGGCTGTTTTTGTACCCCGGTCTCGTCACCATCGTCGCCGGGTTAGGCGTCGGGCTGGCACTCCTGCCGGGGCCGATTCGGATCGGGCGGCTCGTGTTCGACGTCCACACCCTGCTGTTCGCGGCCATCGCGGTGGCACTCGGTTACCAGTCCGTGGTGTTCGCGCTGTTCACCAAGATATTCGCGATCACCGAAGGATTGCTACCCGATGACCCGCGCCTGTCGAAACTGTTCCGCTACGTGACACTGGAATCGGGCCTGATCGCGGGCGCGCTACTCGCCGTCGCAGGACTATGCGGCGCGCTGTGGGCGTTCGCGGAGTGGCGCGGGAGCGGATTCGGGCCGCAGGAGCCGGGACACCTGCTCCGCATCGCGATTCCGTCGCTGTTCGCGATCCTGATCGGGTTCCAGACGATCCTGTTCTCGTTCTTTTTAAGCGTGCTAGGACTGCGCCGTAAGCAGTGACGGGTCGGGAAGCGTATGGATTTGCTCCCCTCCGGTTGTTTACGGGCGGCTATGGACTTCGCGGAAAAAGTGGTAGCGCAAATACAGGCCAATGGCGAAGGTTGCTCCGAGTAGGATGTACCTCGCTATTTTGTAGACGGTCGGTTGCGGGGTGCCGTTGCGCAACCCGGCGATGTAAAGGCGCGGCTCGATCAGGAAGGCGATGCAGCCGAAAACAGCGAGGGGCAGGAGTAACACGGCGAAGTCACTCATGGTTGAGCCTTTCGCCACGCCGTTGTGAACGTAGTAGCCCATCGCGCACCCGGCCAACGGCATCACGCCACCGGCACCGCGCCCTTTGACGATTTCTTCGTCGTCCGGTTCGGTCGGGTAGGTATTGAGTAGCGTTATTATGCCGCTACATTCGCCGATTCTTCGGGAACCTCCTGCCCGCCACCGACTATGTTTAAGGTCACTACCGCGCTCCGCTCGACCGGCGCGAGACATTCGGTGTCGGTGCAGGGTTGCGCCCGGATCGTGAGCGTCACGGAATAGGTGCCGGACACCGCGTTCGCCGCCGCCGCGATCGGGAGCGCGAACATCGTCTCGCCGACATATACCGGAAGTTTCTCCCCGGCCCCGTCGTCGTACTCTGTTTCAGCGGGGAATGTGACCGGCCCGATGGCGGCGGGCGCGGACGTCCCGATCATCGCGACGGTCGGGATCAGGTCGGCGCGGGGCACGAAGCGGGCGTTGACGTGGTAGCCGTCCGCCACCGTGAAGCGGAACCGGGCGGTAGCCGCTCCGCCCTGTGTCAGGGTCAGCGAAGGATCCACCGCCCGAAGCGAAATCGCATCGCGAACGGGCGGGTGAGGAGCCGCGCCCCCCGCCTCCCGCGCCGCGAGTATCAGGCTTGCGGTCGCCTGCGGGGCACGCGCCATCAAGCCATGATAGTTGGTCAGCATCACGCGGGCGAGACCGGCGTACCGCTCCCCGCCTTCGTAGTTCCCGAGCCGCGCCAGCACCCGCGCCGCCACGCCGTTCGGCGACGGGGTTGCGCCGTCAAAGAAATCCTTCGACGTGGCGATCAGCGATTCGTGCCCGGTGCCGGAGTAGTAGAAGCCGCCGTCCGTCTCGTCCCAGAACCGCTCGATCAGCGTTTGTGTGAGGGTCGTGGCCTCCGACACCCAACGCGCCTCACCCGTCGCGTCCGCGAGGTCGAGCAGGCCGTCCGCGAGAAAGGCGTAGTCATCCAGATACGCCGGGATAGCCGCCTCGCCTTTCGCGTAGCGGCGGAGTAGCTCGCCCCCCGGCTTGAGCGTGGTGAGCGTGCATTCGGAGGCTCGCCTGGCGGCGTCGAGATAGCGCGGCTCGCCGAGTGCCTTCCCCGCGAACGCCAGCGCACCGATGATCAGCCCGTTCCATGCCGTGATGATCTTGTCGTCTTTGCCCGGCGGGACTCGTTCGTACCGCCGCGCGAGGAGCAGATCACGCGACCTCGCTATGTCTGATGGGAGCGCGGCGGGGAGCGGGAACGGCTCCGAACTGATAGACAGGTGCGGGATATTCTCGCCGGTTCGGTGCCCCGTCGCCTCCTCGCGGAAGTTGCCCTGCGCGTGGAACTGGTAGGCCCGCGCGAACGCCGCGCCGTCCGCATCCCCGACAACCGAGCGCACTTCCGCCTCGGTCCAGACGTAGTATTTGCCCTCGATCCCCTCGCTGTCGGCATCCAACGCGGCCTCGAACCCGCCCGTGCCCTCGTGGAGCAGGTCACGCAGACACCAATCCGCCGTCTCGCGGGCGACGCGGGCGCAGGCGGGACTGTCCAGCAAGTCGGCCGCTTCGGAGTAGACTCGCAGAAGCAGGGCATTGTCATACAGCATCTTCTCGAAGTGCGGCAGGAGCCACACCCCGTCGGTCGCGTAGCGGTGGAACCCGCCGCCGACGTGATCGTAAATGCCGCCGAGTGCCATCTTGTCGAGCGTCATGGTGAGAAGCGGCAGTGCCCCGTCCTCGTCGCCGTCGCGGACGGCGGCGAGGAGCAACCGTAGCGCATGGTGGGGCGGGAACTTTGGCGCGGAACCGAACCCGCCGTGTTCCGCGTCGAACCGCTCGGAAAGTTCCGCGACCGCGCCCGCGATCAGCTCGGACGGATGAATCTGGCCCGCGTGCGGAAGCGGTGCCTGCCGCGTCGCCGGGAGCAGGTCGGCCACGATGCTGGCCGCGACCTCCTCCAGTTCGTCGCGCCGGGTGTGGAATGCGTCGCCGAGTTGCGTCACAAGCGACGGGAACGCGATGCGCCCGTGCCGCCCCTCCGGCGGGAAGTAGGTGCCGCCATAAAACGGCCGTCCGTCCGGGAGCAGGAACAGGGACAGCGGCCAGCCGCCCGAGCCGGTCATGCGTTGAACGGCGGTCATGTAGATCTCGTCCACGTCGGGCCGCTCCTCGCGGTCCACCTTGATAGGAACGAAGTAGCGGTTGACAAGGGCGGCGACGTCGGGGTTCTCGAACGATTCGCGCTCCATGACGTGACACCAGTGGCACGCCGAGTAGCCGATAGACAGGAAAATCGGCTTGTCCTCGTTTCGTGCGCGTTCGAGTGCCTCCGCGCCCCACGGGTACCAGTTTACGGGGTTGTGGGCGTGCTGGAGCAGGTACGGCGACTTTTCGCGGGCGAGTCGGTTGGTGAACGGGTGGGCAGTGTCGGGCATCGGGCGGCTTTCTCGCGAACGGTTTGTAACCGCATCAACGCCGGAACCGCCCTTTCGTATCCCGTTGTTTTAGGCTGAGAAGGGGGGGATGATAGCGAGAAGACACGCCAGCACCTTATCCGTTATAGCACCGCCTCGCGTCATTTCTTTCCCAGTAACGTGGAAACGAGGGATCCCACATCAAGTGCCCACGCCGTCAGGGAGGGACGACGCGAAGTTGAAAGGCATCACAATCATTGCAGTTATTTCATTCGCGGTTCTTGACGCCGGCCTACTCTACCCCGTGCCGCTACGTGACCGGTTCATGCACCTCGCGGTCGTAGGGGCGTTCGAGTCGCCCGACCCACGTGATCGGCATGTGGCGGCGGGGCCGGGATCGGGCGGGTCGCCGGCCCGGCGACCCGCCCGGCCCGACTTAACCGTCCGTCGTGTGACGCAACGTCGAAGCCCCCCACGCTCAACTGTCCATCAACCTTTTCGCGTTCACCACCCATGGTCACAACCAATCCGTGGTATTCCTCGTGTATGTGCGGTTCGTTGATCGAGATTTACATACATCTAGTGTGGAGGACCTGGGATAGGCAGCCCTGTATCACTCCGGATGTTGAGCCGTATACCTACTCCGTTATTCTGGCTAAGCGTGCCGAGCATGACTGCCGCGTTATAGCCATCGGGGGTATTGCCGACCACATTCATGTGTTGTCATGCAGTCGTTCCGTCTGGACATCGCGGCACTCGTGCGTGACGCGAAAGGCTCCTCCTCGCATTTGATCACTTCGCAGATCAAGCCAGAAGCTTTCTTCCGCTGGCAGGGCGGATACGGCGCGTTCAGCGTTGACCCGCGTAGCGTCCCCCGCGTAGCGAATTATGTGATCAACCAGGAAGCACACCACGCTGACAATTCTGTGATTGCCTACCTGAAGCACTTCCTGACCATAGATACCGTTCCTCAACCCATGCCCCCGGACCCGGAAACGCGGGTCTGATCCGCGGGAGCGCATCGCCCCCCCCCGCGCGGCCATCCGGGCGGATATAATCGGCGCATGGCCTACGAATCGTTCACCCTCGCGCTCCTGGAGCAACGGTTCACTCTGACGTACCGGCAGACGGAGGACGCGTTCGGCAGTCTCGCTCCGATCGAGCCGAGCGATTTCCTGCGCACCGCCGTCGCCCGTGGGCTACCGCTCGTGGTCGGCAAAACCAGCGAGAAGGCGCGTTCGGAAGTATTGGTCATGCCGGTTCTGCTGGAGGTGCGCGAGATCCGTGGGCGGCAGGTCGCTATCTTCTCCGGCGTAAAGTTCGACGTGGACAGGAAGTCTGGGCTGTTCGGCTACTGCGACTTCCTCATCACGCGCGACCCGATGGTGGATGACATACGCGCTCCGGTTGTCGCCGTGGCGGAGGCGAAAAAGGAAGACTTGAACGCCGGACTACCCCAGTGCGTCGCCGAAATGGTCGCCGCACAGAAGTTCAACCGGGATCGCGACAGCGATGTCCGCGTCGTCTACGGGGCCGTGACCGACGGCACGCGCTGGCGGTTTCTTCAGCTCGAAGGCGCGACGGTTTCGATTGATTTGCGCGAATACCCGCTCGCCGAACTTGCGCGTATCCTCGGCGTTCTGGTGGCTATGGTCTCTTGACGCCGCTGGTCTCGCGGAGTCCGCCACGACCCAGCCCGCCGCCAGCGGGGCGGATATAATCGGCGCATGGCTTACGAATCGTTCACGCTGGAACAGCTGACCCAGAGGTTCGCGCTCACGGTGGCGCAATCTGACAACGCCTACGCGGGCATCACTCCTATCGAGCCGACCGATCTCTTGACGCGGGTGTTAGAGCGGCAACGCCCGCTACTCGTCGGGCAAACCAGCGAGAAAGCCCGCGCCGAGTTTTTAGTCGCGCCGATACTGGTAGAAGTCCGGGAGATTCGACGCCATGAGATCGCCGTGTTCTCCGGTGTCAAGTTCGATGTGGATAAGAAAGCCGGTCTATTTGGGTACTGCGACTTTTTGATCAGCCGTGATCCGCTCCTACACGAGATTCAGACACCCGTCGTTCTCATTACCGAAGTGAAAAAAGAAGATTTGAACGCGGGCATCCCGTAATGTGTCGCGGAAATAGTCGCGGCGCAACGTTTCAACGAACGCCGGGGTGAGCCTGTATTGCCCGTCTACGGGAGCGTCACGGACGGCATGCGCTGGCAGTTCTTGCGCCTGGAGGGTCAGTCGGCGACGATCAACCTGCGCGAGTATACGATCACCGAACTCACGCAGATCCTTGGCATTCTCGCACACATGGCTTCCTGAAACGGAACATCAATGACTCCACTACGCCCGCGCCTCCTCTACGCGTTCTTAATCGCCGCTACGATAATAGTCGGTCTGTCGGCACGCCGTTTCGCCTCCCACTTCCCGCCGTTCGTCGCCGACACCGTGCCAGACGCGCTCTGGGCGACGATGGTCTTCTGGATCGTTGGCTTCCTCTTCCCGAAGGAGCATACCCCGCGCGTCGCCGCCGCCGCCCTGCTTTTCTGCTACGTCATTGAGGTCAGCCAGCTCTATCACGCCCCATGGATTGATGCTACCCGGCGCACTACGCTCGGCGGACTCGTACTCGGCTTCACTTTCGCGTGGGGTGATCTCGCGTCTTATACGGTAGGCGTGTTGGCCGGGGCGGTGTTTGAGCGGGTCCGACACGCGCGGGGTCGTGGGTAAGAAGCATACGCCACGCCCCGGCATTATTGTTTCGGCGGGGCGGCGGGTGATGGACTTATTGCCGTCTCCCTGAAGCACCGGACGTCCGAGCGGTGCGCGAACTCTCAAAAATGTACTGATCGACCGGTGTAAACGGCTCTTTTTCCTGGTAAAAGGGGGGTGTCAGGTTTCGGATGGTACGGGGTGGTTCGAGGAACTACTCGCAATCGCCGGGAGGGGATGTTAAGCAGGTCACGCATGATTGTGACGCGTGGCACGATTCTTGCCAAGTACCGACAGTATCATGATTAGTGTAAAAAGAACAACGAAGACGGACGACGGAGAGACACCAGTGAGTATCGCTTTAAACTTTGACGGGATTAACACAAACTGCGGCACCGTCGCCCCAACCAAAACCGGAAACCGCCTCATGGTGATAGTTCCTATCATCCTGCTCGGGTTCTGCGGCATGATGCTGTTCGGGGGTAGGGCCCCCTTGTTCGCGTCGTTCGCCGGACAGAACCAGTCGGCGACGCATCTCACAATGATTGCACGCGCCGACGGTACGTTTGACATCAAAGAGTTCCCGAAGGCGGATCAGTGGTTCGCGCCGGACGCCGTCGGCGAGGGGTTGAAGCGAACGGCGGTGTCACAGTTCGGCGCGGGTGCGGATGTGGCCACGGTTGATGTGATGGTGCAGGCGGACCCCGGCGCGAAGGACGATGACATACGGCTTGCGTTAAACAGCGCGCGGATGAGCGGGTTCGTGCGCTTCGGGTTCGCCGACCCGCGTGTCGGCGAAGTCGCGCGGCAGGTGGCGAGTACCTCCGCGCCCACGGTACCATCCCCCGCCGTCGCCGCCAGATAGCGGATATATATCGCGGGAACCCCGGGAAACGGAACAAGTTACGAAACTTGTTCCGTTTTGTTTTTTCTTAACAGGAAATGGTTTCGGGAACGCGGAGAAAAAGTCTGCACGCGGGCTTATGATTATACGGGTATACTATCCCGCCGCGCTTCGCGAGGTGCCGGAGACAAAACGAAACCGTGAGGGACTTTAGCGTGAACAGAACCGATTTTTTGATGAGATTTGCTGTGCGGGCGACGGTGGCGGCCGCCCTCGGCACGGCGGTAACCGTTCCCGCTACCGTCTGGGCGCAGAGCGAGATGGTGCCGCAAGTGATCGGGGCGTCCGCGCGACCCGCCCGCGCGAAGCAGGGGCTTGCCGCGCTTTTCACCGGGACGCGCCCGAAGCAACCGTACAGCGTGACGTTGAGCAGCTATTCGCCCGACGGCAAAAGTATCGGAAACGGGGTTGGGGCATTCCCGTCACTAACAGTGAATTATGACACCGCCGCGAACACGTCACTCGGCGGGCCGACGCGGGTGGGATTCTATGCCGATCTCAATAGCGGGGGGCGATACAGCCGCGGGAACAGCGCGGAGTACGACTTCTCCACGGTCGGCCTCGGGTTACAGGCGCGTCGCGACTTCACGAAGTCGCTGGAGAAGCGGCACTTTTACGCGGGGCTCGGGCTTGGCCTGTACAGCACGGAGTACACGGTGGATCCGGTTGGCCCCGCCCGCTATCGCAAAACGCAGTTCGGCACCGGGATCAGGCTGTTCGGGGGGTATACCCTCGCGAAGCAGTTCAGTTTGCAAATAGACCTCCTGTCGCTCGACCCTCTGACGACCCGGAACGCGAATGGGTTTCGCGTCAAGGCGGATCCGTCGGGAACGCGTCTCGGGATCGGATACCATTTTTAGTCCGGGGAAGCGGACGCAAAGACTTCCCGCTACGCGCCACGCGTGCCGTCTCGCCAGCAATGTTTAGCGGCGGGAACGGGTGTGGTACGTATCGGGCGGAAGGTGCCAACCGATTAGGCACAGAAAATAAACTACAGGAAAAACATACGCAATGAAGAATAACATGCTCCTCTCGTCCGTAGCCGTCGCCGCTCTCGTAGCTGGCGTCCTGCTCTCGGGCAAATCCGCCAGCGCGCAAACGCCGGTCAACCCGCTCCTACCCACGAAGGGCACGCGGGAGATTCAACTAGCCGGTAACTTTATCTTCTCGCCGAGCGATTCGCAGTCCGAAAACCTCAACCTTGGCTACGGCGTGTTTCTGAGCGCGCCCCTCGAAGTTGGTGCCCAGGTCGGGTATGCGCACTCCAAGGGAGGCTCGACCGCCTATAACGTGGTAGGAGTCGCCGACTACCACTTCCCCAGCGCGTCGGCACTCCTGCCGTTCGCGGGCATCGAACTCGGCTACCAGCACCTGAGCGGCGGCGGGAACGACGCCTTTATTTATGGATTGCGCGGCGGCGTGAAGTATTTCCTGAACCCGAACGTATCGGCGAATGGCATCTTGAACTACAACCAGTCAGACCGCAGCGGTTCCAAGAGCGAATTCGGGCTGAACCTCGGCCTGTCCGTTTACCTGCGCTAAGCGGTGTTTCGTGGCCGCCGACCGGCGGCCCCGATCCGCTGGCATAGCGGATCGCAGTACCTTGCTGTAGACTACCGGTAGTCTATAGCAAGGTATTTTTCATGACTATCTCGATCCGCGAGCCACTTACTGTTCTTTTCGACGGGGAATGTAACCTCTGCAACGGCCTGGTGCAGTTCCTCGTTCGGCATGATAAGGATGGGACGCGCTTCCGGTTCGCCGCCCAGCAGAGCGACGCGGGGCAGTCGCTCCTCCGGCAGGCCGGGCTACCGGCGACCGGGTCGGTTACGGACACTATCCTTGTGTACACGGGGGCGCGGGTGCTGACGCATTCGGATGCCGCGCTAGAGATCGCCCGGTACCTGCCCGCCCCACTCTCACTCCTCTACGCGGCGCGAATCATCCCACGCGGGTTGCGCGACGCCGTGTACCGCTTCATCGCGCGGAACCGGTACCGGTGGTTTGGGAAGCGAGACCAGTGCATGATCCCGACGCCAGAGTTGAAGGCGCGTTTCTTGACCTGACAAGCCCCTATAAAGCCTCCCTCTCCGCCTACGCACTCGGCGCGGATCATGCTTCGTCGCAGTTTTTATTGCGCGGACACAGGCGAAACTTATTACGCCGGGTTGACGGCGCGTGCGGCGCGTGGTATATTCCCTTTCAGACAAATCGCCAGCGGCGGTTAAGTCGGGTCGCGAAACGGTGTGGGCACAGTCAGAAGCGGCTTCTGACGAACAGGCGGAACAGGCCTTGCCGGCCATGCCCGTTAGCGACACAAAAGCCGTTCCCTGTTAGCTCAGCGGCAGAGCACTCGGCTGTTAACTGAGGTGTCGGTGGTTCGAATCCACCACGGGGAGCTTGTTT
>JAYUUO010000278.1:0-2580 GCA_043754515.1 Armatimonadota bacterium | reverse complement strand
GCCGGGGGGGGGGCCCCCCCCCCCGCCGCTCGGTCGTGACACACGCGGGTTATCGCGTCGTCACATAGTCAACATATGCGGTTCCGGTGGACGCCCCGTTCGTGTCGAACTGCACTTCAAGCGTGGTGATAGTGCCCGGATTGCTACTCACGGTGAGGATGAGCGGAATCCACGTGTCACGCGTGATCTCCTTGCCATTCTTCGCCGCCGAGTCGACGGCTACGCCGTTTTTGTTTTTCGCCTGGACGCGCACGGCGGAGACCTTCAGCGACGACGGCACGTAGACCCAGGTAAGCACCTTTTTGTTCGCGGTGGGCGGCGGGTTGGCGACGCCTACCGCGTGGGCGCCGTATCCCACCGCCGACGTAATTTTGAACGCCAGCGCGTACGCCCCGTTTTGCCGCTTCGTTTTCGACGGGGCGAGTCCGGTCACATTTCCACGCACCGCTTTCCACCCCTGTGTGGTTCCCACCGTGACTGCCGCTCCAGACGCACTTGACCCGCGTGCCGCGCTTGCCGTCGTCCCCGTCCCGCTCGTCTCGAAGCCGTACAACGTGGTCAAGTTCTGCTCCGGTGCCTGGTCATCGCCGTGTATGAAACTGTTGCCCGAGAACCCCAAATAAACTCTGCCGAAGCTATCCATGTCGCCCGTTATAACGTTACACTTATCGAACAGGCCGAGCGGGTAGCTGAACGACAACCTATCCCAGACGATCTTGCTGGTGTCGGTCAGGTTGGCGTTCGTGGACCGGTACACGGCCCAGACGCCGCCGATACGCGCGTGGATATAGACGGTGGGATAACTCCCCGTAGACGGAGCCTTGCCGTAGCCGACCACGGTACACACCTCAATGCCCGGCAGTCGCACCCAGTTCGCGCCCCCGTCGAACGTGCGAAGGAGTCCCTCGCTACTCTTGTACTGGAATCCGGTACAGAAGAACAGGTTGTTCGCGTTGCCCGGCACGGCTTTGAGTTGGCCATGGTAGGAGTAGAGGGGCAAACTGCCGACGCGATAGAAGTTGGCACCGCCATCGGTCGAAGCTAGGCAAGCACCGGTCGTGGAGTTGGGATCCCAACTGTACATGTAGAACTTGTTTCCGGTCACCTGATCCGAGGCGATACAACGACGCGAGGAGAAATAGTAACCGTTAGGGAGATTTACGGAGCTGCCATTGAAGTTCACGATGTTCGAGCGTTGCCAGGAGCCGCCTCGGTCCGTTGTGAAGTACGGGGCTATGGAGCGGAACGGTGTCGAGTAGTCGTTGTTCTCCCCGTAGATGCCCCGGTCAAACCAGAGCAGGTTACTACGGCCTCCGTCCGCGCCATAAGCGATTTCCCCGGTGCGGAGCCTGGCCGGGTTACCATAGTCGTACTGAATCGGCGACGTGTTCCAGATCGCGGGGTATTTCAGTTCGTTCGGGAAGACCGAGCCGAAGGGGTTGTTCCAGCTCGCCCCCGTGTCGAAACTGATGCCGCTACGGTACGAGTCGGAGAAATTATTGATCTGACTAGCGAACGAAGCGACGATGACGTTGCGATCCCCCGGAAATTGGTTCAGACTCCAAGTGCTGTTAAAGTCGTTCGTGAGTACTGGTTGTTTGGAGAAGAGTTCAAAGAGTCGTAGCTAGGGAAGTGGAAGCCGAGGCGATCCCAGTTGGCGACCATAATGCCGGAGTTCGGGATGGACACGATGTCATTCGCGACTAGTTCCTCAATGCCGGTGCTGTCGAACTTAAACGTCGGCGTATCCTGCCCCGCGGAAATGTTGGTCGAGTGCCACAGACCCATCCCTTCGGCAAGCCAGAGTTCGGAGGCGTTTTTCGGGTTGAATGCCAGCACCGCAACGCTCAGGTAGCTACGCGTCGTGGAGTTGACGCCCCACGGGTTATTAGGCGCGATGAAGTACTCGCGCTTTGGGTTACCCTGATCTCCCACGCCGATACCAAGATCCGTCCAGTTGTTACCGCCATCCACCGAGCGGAAGTTGCGCTTCCCACCTTCCCCGAAAGCATACACTGTTTGGCTCGCGTCGCTGAAGCCGTTCGGTGAAAGGGCCATGGCTTGGATCATGCCATTGGGCGGCGTGATGTCGCTTCAGGCGGAACTGCTCGGGTTGCGTGAGTCTGTAGCAATACCATCGGTAGCATACATTTCCGCCCGTTGCTCGTCGCTCAAGCCGCCGAACCAGCTACCCATCCGCCCCTCGGTCAGCAGTTGCGCCCAGTTGCTGGCGTCCGAATTCCATTTGTACGCGCCACCGACATCGGTTCACGCGTAAACGTTGCTGTCGGACAGGTTAACGACGCCGCCGGTTATGAAGCCCCCGCCGCCGATCGTAACCGGCCGCCAGTAGTACTGACTGGCGAGATCGCCGGAGCCGTAAGTGTTCGTCCCCTGCGCCAACGTGGAGCCGATGAAGGCTAGCGATAAGAGCAATGCAAACCCCGTGTCGCGGCAGACGCGGAACCATTCGCGCGAGGAGATGCGGGGACGCTGTCTGACCCCGTTGCAAACGTGAAACACCATTGTGTTTCATAGATTCTACCTTCCTTGGTTTAGAGCGACGCCGCGACGGACAGG
>JAYUUO010000277.1:0-2595 GCA_043754515.1 Armatimonadota bacterium | reverse complement strand
GATCGCCGCAGTCAGGGACGTCTTCCCATGGTCCACGTGGCCGATCGTGCCGATGTTCACGTGTGGCTTGCTACGCTCGAATTTCGCCTTCGCCATTTTAGTTACCGTTCTTTCCTGTGTTGTCCGGGGGCGCGGCAAACGACCGCGACCGCGACGGAACCCGATTATTTCGTTATCAAGGTGGCCGGAGGACGCGGATCGCGGAGCATGTCCACGAGGCGTCGCGGCGATCAGCGACAAAATTAAGGGCGACGCTATAGCGCATCGCCCGCACAAGGGAAGATTATATCACGGTTTAAGCGGCGCGCAAGAATCCGGTGATCCGCGCGAACGGCCGTCGCGCCGCCTTTTGGAAGTATCAGGGAATGCACACTCTATCGCCGCGATATGCCGCGATATAATGCAGCGATGAGTAGCGAGACTTTGACCCGACCCCGCATCGGCATACTGGCACTGCAAGGCGGGTTCGACGCGCACGCGCGCGCCACGAACGCGGCGGGCGGCGACGCTATACTGGTGCGCGATCCCGAGGAGCTCGCGGAGTGCGACGGGCTGATACTGCCCGGCGGCGAGAGCACGACTATCGGGCGACTGATGAGTCGCTACGGCCTCGACACGGTGATCCGCGACGCGCACGCGGCGGGCATGCCCATGTACGGTACTTGCGCGGGCATGATATTACTCGCGAAGCACATTGACGGCGGCGAGAAACAGGGAGGTCAGCCTACGTTAGGATTGATGGACATCGCCGTGGTGCGCAACGGGTTCGGGCGGCAGGCCGAGTCGTTCGAGACCGATCTCGAAGTACCGGACGACATCGCGGGCGGCGACCCGGTACGCGGCGTATTCATCCGCGCCCCGTATATAACGGAGATCGGGGCGGGTGTGCGCGTGTTATCCCGCTATGCGGACAGAACGGTTCTCGTCCGTGAGGGTAGCCTGCTCGCGTCGGCGTTTCACCCGGAGTTGACCGATGACACGCGGCTCCATCACTACTTCGTGAGCATGGTCGCGGGGCGCGGGCGGGCGTGATACGCGTCATCTGGGGAGGACCCGCCTGATGCGGTGGTGGCTATTCGGGGGGGTGGGAGTCGCGGTTCTGATAGTAGGAGTGGCCGCGCGGTTCGCCATAGTCCGGGCCTCGCGGACGACATCGCCCCACGCTGTCGCCGGACGGGGCCACTGGCAGACGGCATGGACACTTCCGCTCCCTGGCGCGGTGGATGTGTCCCTAGCTCCAACCGGCGACAGCGTGGGGTGGACCGATGACAAGGGGAGCGTGCGCCGCATCTTATCCGAGTCCGGAAGGACTTTGTGGCGCACCACTCCACTGACTGGGGTCAACCGGGTGCTCGTCGCGGCGACTGGGGCGGTCGCCGCTTTCTCAGGACTGAACCCTGAACGCAACTCGGTCGTTTTCTTGAGCGCGCGGGGTGGCGACCAGAAATCGCGCGTCTTCGCGGGGGACGGTGCCGTCTGGAGCGCGGCTTTCGGACCGGACGGCGCGGCTTTTGTCGGAACGGGGGGACATATTATCTACCCGGCGGGGGAAGTAGGCACGGGCGGGGCGCGGTTCCGTCTCCAGGGCATGCCGGAATCTCTCGCCGTCTCGACCGATGGGTCGCGTCTCGCCGTAGGCACCTGGTTTCCAGGCGCGGTGGTGTGTTGCGCGCCTGACACGGAGAATTCGTGCTGGCAACAGGCGGAGCCGGAGCCGGACCGTTCCTGCCGGGTCGCGATCTCGTCAGACGGATCACGGGTCATGGTGCTGTCCACGCGCGGCGCGAAAGGGACGGACGGAATGCTGCGGGTACACGATGGCGAAACGGGGAGACTCCTCTGGAAAGTCTCGTTGCCGGACCATGCCATATCGCCCGGCGCGCTTCTTTCGGACGACGGTGGGTTCGTCGCGGTGACCTACCTGCGTAGCGCGAGCGAGGAGGACGCGGACGACTGGCGACTCGCTTACTTCAACGCCGACGGGCGGCGCGTTTTCGCGGACAAAGGTAGCGCGTTGTTCAAGCCGCGCATCGCCGCCATCGCCGCCGACGGATCAACAATTACCGTGCGGAGCGGCGACGACACGCTCTTCACGCTGGACGCACGAGGCAACTTCATCTCGCAACTGCACCTGACTCCGGATGTCAGAACCGGGAAATCGGTAGTCGTCGAGCACACGGAGTCGTCGAGGGACGGGAAAACGCTCCTGCTCCGCCGCCGCGACGGGCAGGTGACGCTCCTTCATGCGGGCTGACACGGTAAAATGGAGCACATGAAACAGGAACCCGCCGAGCTACTCCTCAACGAACTGTCCGCGCACATCACGGGGCCGCGCGACCCGGAGGACTTCGGGCCGCTCGCCCTGCGCGTGTTCGCGTATCAGTACGCCCACAACAAGCCGTACCGGATGTTTTGCGACGGGCGAGGGGCGACACCCACAAGCGTGAACACCTGGCAAGAGATCCCGCCCGCCCCCGCCGCCGCGTTCAAGCGGTTCGCGCTGAGTTGCGTACCCCCCGAACTTTGTGCGCCGGAACACGGCGGGCGGACGTTCTACTCGTCCGGCACGACCGGATCGGAGACCAGCAAGCACTA